>NZ_AJZM02000080.1 GCF_000272405.2 Vibrio tasmaniensis 1F-187 | reverse complement strand
ACAAGCTAGGAAGTGTTGGTTTATCTCTAATTAACAAAGGCTTACCTGCTTGTTGATAAAGTTGAAATTAAGTAAAGCTTATTTATTTCAGCGCCTTACGATAATTTACACGTGTGTAACATTTCACTAGAACTGTAAGGCAAGTCACGTTTTTAATCATACTCCCAAATTATTTTCGATTTGTAATAATACTTTTTGATTTTGAGTTGTAGGGTTTAATTAAAGCAAAACGTAAAGTTTAATTATCAACTAAGACATTATTTTATTAACATCATTGTTATTTAATTTCTTGTAAGGGATGGAATCATTAATGAAAAAGCTTGCTTTAATTACAGGGTCAAAAGGCGGTATCGGCTCAGCAATTTCCTCTAAGTTAGTTGCAGATGGCTATCGTGTTATCGCGACTTATTTTACTGGGAATTACCAATGCGCATTGGAATGGTTTAACGAAAAACAATTCACCGAAGATCAAGTGAGATTGTTTGAATTAGATGTTACCAATACTGCGGAATGTGCGCTGAGCTTAAGCAAGTTGTTAGAAGAAGAAGGCACGGTGGATGTGTTAGTCAATAACGCAGGTATTACACGTGATAGCGTCTTTAAAAAGATGGATGCCGAAGCGTGGAAAGACGTGATTGAAACAAACTTAAACAGCCTTTTCAACGTGACTCAACCTCTGTTCGCTCCTATGTGTGAAAAGGGTAACTGCCGAGTCATCAACATTTCTTCAGTGAACGGTCTTAAAGGTCAGTTTGGACAGACCAATTATTCCGCAGCAAAGGCTGGAATGATTGGTTTTTCAAAAGCCTTGGCAGCAGAGGGGGCTAGAAGCGGAGTGACGGTAAACGTGGTTGCCCCTGGCTACACAGGCACACCTATGGTTGAGCAAATGAAGCCTGAAGTCCTTGATTCGATTAAAAACCAAATCCCAATGAAACGTCTAGCGACGCCTGTAGAAATTGCAGACGCAGTGGGCTTTTTAGCGAGTGAGTCTGGGGCGTACATTACAGGTGAAACATTGTCTGTGAATGGCGGCTTGTACATGCACTAATTGGCGAAACTGAAGGGATTGGAATGATGGAAAAAGTATTTATGGTTGCGGCCAAGCGCACTCCTATTGGTGCATTTACTGGGTCGCTAAAAAACGTATCTGCGGGTGAGTTAGCTGGCGTTGCGATCAAAGGCGCACTTGAGTCTGTCGATCTTTCGTTAGATGCGATTGATGAAGTGATCGTCGGCAATGTGATTTCGGCAGGTCAAGGCATGGGGGTTGCTCGTCAGGCTTCCATTTATGCGGGGCTTCCTGAGGAAACGCCAGCATACGGCGTGAACATGATTTGCGGCAGCGGTATGAAATCAGTGATGGACGCAGCGGCGCACATCAAAGCACAAGATGCTGAAGTGGTTATTGCTGCTGGCGTTGAAGTGATGTCCCAAATTCCGTTTGTGGTGCCCGCGAGTGTTCGTAATGGTCACAAAATGGGTGATATCTCAATGAAAGACTTATTGGTTGGTGATGGCTTAACCGATGCGTTTAATCACTACCACATGGGCATGACGGCTGAAAATATCGCCAACACGTTAAATGTTTCGCGCCTAGCTCAAGATAACTATGCCCTAGAAAGCCAACAGAAAGCCGTCGCAGCGATTGAAGCGGGTAAGTTTAACGAGCAAATCGTGCCTGTAGAAGTTAAGCAGCGCAGACAAACCGTCATTTTTGATACCGATGAGTATCCGAAGTCAGACGCGACATTCGAAGCTTTGCAAAAGCTTCGCCCAGCCTTTGACCGTGAAGGTTCGGTTACGGCAGGTAACGCTTCGGGCATCAATGATGGCGCAAGTGCCATTATCTTAGCGTCTGAATCGGCGGTCGTGAAATATGGCCTGACACCACTGGTAGAGCTGAGCAGCTACGCGCAATCTGGTTTAGATCCCAAAATCATGGGGTTAGGCCCAGTAGAAGCGGTATCTAAAGCGCTTGATAAAGCGAATCTCACCCTCGAAGAAATAGATTTGTTTGAATTGAATGAAGCGTTTGCAGCACAAGCTCTTGGCGTAATGTACCAATTGTCAGAGCAGCATGATTTACCGCTTGATGCGTTCAAGCCAAAGGTCAATGTGAATGGTGGTGCAATCGCGCTTGGTCACCCTCTAGGTGCGTCTGGCAATCGAATTATTGTTTCACTCATCCATGAAATGCTTGAACAGAAAACGACTTATGGCGTTGCTTCACTCTGCGTGGGTGGAGGAATGGGAACCGCTGTTTTGCTAAAAGGTATTGAAGGTTAGAGCCTAAGGTATCGGTAGCAAGCTTAAAACATCGGATCAGCTTTTCAAAGCATCGCTAGCTCATAGATGAATGTTGGCTGAAACGATGATTATACAAACTTCTTAAACTATGTATTCATCAGGAGTTACTTATGTACACGGATATTTTCAAAACAATTACCGACCAAACAGAAAAGCAATTTGAACCGTACTTAAAGTTCAACAAGTTGGTTGCTAAGAACATTCAAACGATGACAGAACTGCAAATGAATGCGATGCAGACTTATACGGATATGGGTCTTTCTCAAATGAAGGCAGTAAGCGAAATCAAAGACGTAAACAGCCTGACCGCTTTCAATAGTCAACAACTCACGGCATTAACTCAACTGTCTCAGCAAATGATGAGTGACAGTACAAAATTGCAAGCGGCTGCCAAAGAGTTCAAAGACGATGTTGAAACACTAACAACTGAAAACTTGAAAACAGTCACACCTGCATAAATTTAATCGCCATCGAATGAGGCAGTTTTACTGTGACATTCGGTGGCGATTTTCCGATTATTGGAGTCATGTTATGTTTCAACACTTCTTTTCGGACTACCTTGTTAAACTTCAACAAACAAACCAGCAATGGTGGGATAATTTTGAACAAAACAAGGAAGCCGCGCAATCTCCCCTAAATCAAGCGATGCAAGAAGTGAATTTTGATGATGCATCAAAAATCTTCGAGCAAGCCGCCAACCAACCCGCCGTCCTGCTTCAGCTGCAATCTCAATGGTGGGAACAGCAACTGCAAATCTGGCAAAACGCAGCACTGATGGGCAACACTGAAAGTATCATCTCAGAAGAGCGCAGTGATAAGCGCTTTATCGATGATGCATGGAAGAACGACCCTTTCTATAGCTTCATCAAGCAATCCTATTTGTTATTCAGTAAAAGCTACATCGACACCATCAATTCTATCGAAGGCATCGACGAGAAAACCAAAGAGCGTGTGGCGTTCTTTTCTCGTCAGGCAATCAATGCTCTCTCTCCAAGCAACTTTATTGCAACGAATCCAGAGTTGATGAAACTGACGCTTGAGCGAAATGGTGAAAACCTTCTCGATGGGTTAGAGCAGTTACAAGCAGACGTTGAAGCAAGCGCCGATATACTCAAGATCCGCATGACCAACAACAACGCTTTTCGATTAGGTGTGGATGTTGCGAACACCGAAGGTGATGTTGTCTTTCAAAACGAGTTGTTTGAACTGATTCAGTACCAACCAAAGACACCGCAGGTCAATGCGACGCCTTTGCTGGTCGTCCCGCCATTCATCAACAAGTACTACATTCTTGACCTTCGTGAGAAGAACTCGATGGTACGCTGGTTACTTGAGCAAGGACATAGTGTATTCATGATGTCTTGGCGCAACCCAGGTGAAGCGCAGAGGGACACTGAGTTTGGTGACTATGTCACGGAAGGCGTGGTTAAAGCCGTTGCTGCGATTGAAAACATCACAGGCAAAGAACAAATCAATGCGGCAGGTTATTGTATTGGCGGCACGGTACTCGCGTCTACGGTGGCTTACTACGCTGCGAAGCGCATGAAAAAGCGCATCAAAACAGCGACCTTTTTTACCACCTTGTTGGATTTCTCGCAGCCGGGTGAGGTGGGCGCGTATATCAATGAGACAATCATCAATGCTATTGAGAAGCAGAACGATGGCAAGGGCTATATGGATGGTCGTTCGTTGAGCGTGACGTTCAGTTTGCTTCGAGAGAACAGCTTATACTGGAACTACTATATTGATAACTACCTCAAAGGCAGTAGCCCGATGGAGTTTGATCTTCTGTACTGGAACAGTGATAGCACTAACGTGGCGGCTAAATGCCATAACTTCTTGCTGCGAGAGCTTTATCTTGAAAACAAACTGGTTCAAGACAAAGGCGTGAAAGTGGGCGGCGTATGGATTGATTTGAATAAAATTAAGATACCAAGCTACTTCATCTCGACCAAAGAAGACCATATCGCGTTGTGGCAGGGGACTTACCGTGGTGCATTGAACACTGGTGGCAACAAGACGTTTGTTCTGGGCGAGTCTGGTCATATCGCAGGCATTGTTAACCATCCAGAGAAAAAGAAATACGGCTACTGGTTGAACGACAACCTAGACGACTCTGCTGACGAATGGCTAAACAACGCAAGTCACAACGAAGGCTCATGGTGGACACATTGGGATCAATGGTTACAAGGCTTTGAAGCTGACGAGAAAATCGAACCTTTCAATCAAGGTTCCGAGCTTCACCCTGTGATTGGCAAGGCACCGGGTAACTATGTAAAACAGGTACTTCCTATCGTCGATAAAGAAGTCGTCGATGTAGAGGCTCCGAAAAGCGACGCTTAGCTTGTTTAACGTGAGTGGTTGATACCTATTTCTACTAGGGTATTAGCCACTTATATCAGAGGTGCACTTATCAAGCGCCTCAATACCCAAACGCCCAATACCACTTGAGGTGTAACAATACAAATTGTCGTAAAAAACGGCTGTATCGAGTTGTTGCATATGCCGTCAGTATATTCCCATAATGAAGTATCTCTATTCACCCCAAATTTACCTTCGAGTTGGCAAACTATTCGCTACTTTCATAAGGAGAAGTAGCGATGAATTACCGCATGTTAATGACTCTAGGGGTTTTGTTTAGTGCAAATGTATTGGCTGAACTTGATGAACCAGGCTGGGGAGGCGAAGTTGGAGTATTGGTCGGCTTTGGTAGTGAAACCGATGACTCAGAGGCTGTAAAAAAAGGCAGCTTGAACAGCAAGGGAGAATCGGATTCGAGTGCGCTTGTTGTACCACTGGGACAGTTGCGCTACACGTTTGGTTCAGATAGCGACCAGCAGGTCTTTATGGGGACCTCACGTGGCGATATCATTGAAGGTGTTTTTGCTTTTGAATTTGGCTACGCACTGGAATATGGCAACGAATCGGTTGTATCGTTCTCTTACCTCCCAACAATCGCAAATGGTGAAGTATGGGAAGACCCGTTTATAGCCAATACTGCGAGGACTAAAACCGACATCTCTGGTGATACCTTTCGCGTACAACTCGACAACTTATTAGATATTGGTTTATCGGGTGATTTCGCTGTCTACAAGCAAGACATTAAAAATGACAAATCGGGCGTTCATCTAGGAGTGCCAACAGGTGTACTCCAACGTGACGCTAAAGGCTATTATGCAAGCCTATCTATGGAGATGCCTGTTAGTGAGAGCTCTTTTATCGAACCATCGTTGTCTTATCAAAAACATCTTGCAGACGGTAAAGCAGTTTCTTTCTCTGATTACTCTGGCTCGTTGACCTACATAATGATGGTGGATGATCATGCATTCTCGGTCAATGCAGATTACAGTCACCGCTCATATGATGCATCCAATCCAGTATTCAAGAAAACACGTGAAGACAATGGATATAGCGCAACGCTTGGCTATGAATATATGGACGTTATGGGTTGGGAAGACTGGGGATTCAACGCATTAGCGGGTTATTCTAGTAACAATTCCAATATCGCATTCTACGATACCAGCGGATATTTGATGAGTGTTGGTGTTAGCTATCACTTTTAAGTAATTGACTACTTAATCACGATGAGTTGGGGCTAGCATATTTGTTAGCCCTTTTTATTGTTTACTTTTTCGGCTAGAGGCTGCGACTGAATATGAGTGATGAAGCTTAAATTCAGTCAATGGCGACCAAAACACCCGGTCGGATTGCCCCGAGGCTTGGTCATTCGACTTAAACGAAGTTAAGCATTGGTATTTGATTTTTCTTCGCCCGGCAAATGAAGCCGAGCCAACAAGCCTCCCTCTATTTCCTCTGCTTCAAGGTGCCATCCTAGCTTCTTACATATTTTCTCGGTTAAATCCTGCCCAAGGCCAAAGCTATCTTGAAATGGCAGATCAAGTTCCTGTGTATTGATGTTCTTGATCACTATGCTGTTTTTTTCGAAATAGATATGGATCGTACCGCTGTGCGTGTATTGGAAAGCGTTACGAATGAGGTTACCAACGACAATTTTGATTGGAGTCTCTGGAAGTTCCACTGTTGGGGCATGAAGGTAATTGCGGATGATGTCGATCTCTTCACCTTGAATTAAATACTCCAACTCTTCTATCAAATTATCTAATAAAGCGACTACCGAAACTAAGCTCTGATTCGGTGGCGTTTCACTCTTTCGGACTAGCCAGAGCATGGTTTCGGTAATTTGCTGCATGTTGCTGCTCGCGCGGTCGATACGATTGATCGGGCGCTGTAAATCTGAGGGCAGGGAGATGCGCTCTAAGATCTCCATATTTGCTCGTATGATTGCAATAGGCGTTCTCAATTCGTGACTAGCATGAGATAGAAAACGTTGTTCTCTTTCTACCAAATGCGCATTCTTACTGAGTGCCTTTTCTAGATAAAGCGCAACTCGATTGTATTCACTGAATTTAAAGTTGGGAGCGGGGTTCGCCAATAGGTCGTTGGACGCGCTTTCTGACCATTCGACGAGTTGTTCGGTTTTTTTTCCTACTCGGTAACTGTAGAGCCAAAGCGCTAATACAATAAAAAATATATAGCCAAGAGCAATATAGATAATAAGGTTGAAGCGATGATCGAACCACACATCTATTGTGTCGCCAATTAGGCGGTAGTCGTACCGAGCGACTCCGAATACCAATCGTCCGTCTTCGAGAGCAAAACGGTAGACACCAAAGACAGCCTCTTTCTTGATGTCGTTGGTAACCGTTTCATCAACGAAGACGACAGTGAACTCATCATTAACAAATGTCACATCCCGAAGTACGTCTTTACCATCGACCTTTATGTTAGGCAATTGGTCATAATAAAATGACACTACGTAAGATTTAGGTAGTTTGGCTTCTGGATTTATAAGGCGTACTTCGTTAAAGCTCAACCATTCACTGGCGAGTCGCATTTTTACTGAATCTTCTATTCCATATTCAAAGTGACGGATTAAAAGTTCTCCGAATAGTAAGGCTGTCAGAAGTGACAAGCCCAAGAAAAAGGTAGTAAGGTGACCCCGTATTGGGAAGCTCTTTTTCATGCTCATGGTTACTCTTTTATCCTCAGACCTTGGCCAACGACGGTTTCAATCAACTTAGATTCAAAAGGCTTATCGATTTTTTGTCTCAGTTGATAAACCTGTACTTTTATGTTGTTACTTTCTGGTGCGTCATTTGGCCACAAACACTCCTCTATTTCTCTACGAGTAACGACTTGTGGAGTTCGGCGCATGAGGAGTTCTAAAAGCATTAGATTGAGTCGATTTAAGTCCAAGACTTGTCCTGATCTTGATACTTGCTGGCTTTCTAGGTCATAGACTAAGTCACCTTGTACTAACCTTTTTTGTTGGCTACTTCTTCGCTTAGAGAGCGCCTTGATACGTAAGGCGAGCTCTTTCATTGCAAATGGCTTGATTAAGTAGTCATCAGTGCCAGCATTGAAGCCAGCTTCTTTGTCTTGCAGCGTATCTTTTGCTGTCAGCATCAAAATAGGCGTATCGTCACTGTCGTCTCGAAGTCTTTCACAGACAGTAAAACCATCTATTTTAGGTAACATTAGGTCAAGAAGAATAACGTCATAGTAGTTTTGTTTTGCGAGTGTAAAACCGCTTAACCCGTTGTAAGCATGATCGCATTTGATGTTTTCAAATTCGAGAAACTCTGCAACAGAAGCGGCGAGCTCCTTGTCATCTTCAACTAATAACACGTTGATAGATAAGTTAGATTTCATTTTTCTTAACCCCAGTTAAAGAAGCGGATCTTTGGGTAATTATGTTGTGATACAGCCGCTTGATATCTTGTTGAACCATTAGCAATACGGGTACCAAAAGAAGTGTTATTACCGTTGCGAATAAGATTCCATACCCCATTGACGTAGCTGCTGGTATTAAAAACTGAGCTTGAGGAGAGGTTTCTGACAGTAAGGGCACTAAGCCAAAATACGTGGTTGCAGAAGTCAGCACAATAGCCCTTAAGCGTCCTGTTCCTGATTCAATTAACGCCTCGTATACGGTATCACCGCTCATTATCTTGGTATTAAAGCGTGAGATCAGTAAGAGGCTATCATTCACGACGACCCCGGTTAATGCAAGCATTCCAAACAGAGAAAGTATACTGATGGGTATCCCTTGGATTAAGTGTCCCATCAAGGCGCCCACAATACCAAATGGAATTGTGCACATGATCAGCAGTGGCTGGAAATATGAATTGAGTGGTATTGCAAGCAATGCGTAGATGCCGATAAGAGCGATAGCAAACACGCTATACAGTGAATTTGATATTTGTTCCTGCTCTTGTTGCTGTCCAGAAAGGACAATGTTTAGGTCACGATACTTATTCTGTAATCTTTTAAACAGGTCGCTATCTAGCTTATCAATGATCTCTTCTGGAGAAGCGATCGTTTTATCAACATCAGCTGTTATCACGTTGACTCTGTTACGATTCATTCGTTCAATATTTTTGGACACATATCGAGTCGATATATTGGCTACCGCATTGAGTGGTACTAACTTACCATTGCTCAAGCGAATTTGTGCGTATTTGAGGTTATCCAGTGTTTGTCTTTTTGCCCGTGGATACTGAATTTTGACCTTTATTTCATGCGAACCTTCTTGAAATTGCTGCACTTCATAACCTTGATAGGCCATGTTGAGTTGTTGTAAGAGATTCGATGTAGTAAGCCCCATAGTTAACCCCATTTCGTTAACTTTAATATCAATTTGGGCTTGTGTATTCGCGAGGCTACTTTTTATTCCATGCACACCTTGTACATTATTGAGATGATCAGTCAATTCACGAGTTGCGTTGCTGATCGTTGCTTTATTTTGACTTCTTAATTCTATGCTTATGGCTTTATCGCTGATCATATCGGCTAAGAAATTGGCGCTGTCTATGCCTTCAAGTGTTGGGACCATAGATTGCCATTCTTTAGCGATAGCACCCGCGCTGATTGGGCGTTGAGTGTTGCTCGAAAGGCCAACAATGATTTGCGAACTGTTATTGGTGGTTTCTACCAATACACTTTGGATTGGTGGTACAGACAGCGCATATTGCTTCACCAACGAATCATTCAATGATGCCGCCATTTGTTCAACTTTAAGTGTTTCACGTTGTACTAATCCGTAGCCAGTATCATCTTCGAATGCGAGCTCGATCGTGATGAAGTTAGTAGAAATCTCTGGGAAAAATACCGACTTAAGTTTGCCGGTTATTAGCGAGCCGCCAACTAGAATACACAGGGAAAAAAAGCCACAAATTACAGCATAACGGTAGCGTATAGCCAGTTGTAAACAGGGTTTGTAGAGATGCCAAGTGATGTATTTGAAACCACGTAGAACACGCTGTTGAATATAGTGCCATACGGCAGGAATACCCCATGCTGAAGTCGGTTCCATTTTGACTCGGGCAAGGTGAGCTGGGAGAATTAATTTGGACTCAATGAGTGAGAAAATCAGACAGAAAGTTGCAGCCATGGCAAATTGCGCAAAGATCTTACCGAGTTCCCCTTCGATTAAGCTGAGAGACATAAAAGCGACGATGGTCGTCAACACACCAAATGTGGTTGGTGTTGCCACTTTTTGCGCGCCAGCGATGGTCGACTCAACGGAAGCTCCGTGTTTCTCTCTTTGTTCGTAAATACTTTCACCAATGACGACTGCATCATCAACGACAATTCCGAGGGCCATGATGAAGCCAAAGGTGGTTAATTCATTAAGGGTGAGTCCAAAGAAAGAATCTCCCATAAGGACCATTGCACCGGCAAACGTAACAGGTAGGCCAACGGCAACCCAGAAAGCCACACGTATGTTTAAGAGCAGAGCCAGTAAAATAACAACGAGAGCGATACCTTGAGCACTGTTCTTAAGTAGCAAAGATAAACGGTTTTTAATCGGCTCACTTTGATCATTCCATTGGGTCAGGTGGATACCGTTCGGCAGAGTCAATTGGTAAGCATCAACGATGGATTTGGTCTCTTGGGCTAGCTGGTTGATGTTTGATTGACCATACATTTTCACCTTTAATCCTACTGATGGATGGCCGTTATAACGAGTAATGATGCCGTCGTCGTCAAATTCTAATTCAATATGTGCCACGTCGGACAAGAGTATGGTTTGCCCTGTTGCTGTGCGTTTAATTGGCAGCGAAGCGAACTCTTTCGCGCTGCGGTGTTGCTGGTCCGCTTTAAGAACTAACGTCCCTTGAGAACCTTTGAGCTGGCCGGCCGTTTGGGTTAATGATTCTGCTCTAATTTGGCTGACAATTTGCTCCATCGTAAGACTGAAAGCTTGCAATTTGGCCTCGTCAATTTCAATCGAGACCTGCTGAGATTTTCGGCCAATGTAATCAACCTTTTGTATCAAAGGAGAGTTTAGGAGCTTGTGTCGTAACTCGTCTAAATAACGCTGTAATGCACCGATAGGCACGTCACCAAACAGGTTAATTGAAACTACCTCTTCAAGGTCGGCTTGACGCGTGATCACTGGTTTTTTTGCTTCACTAGGTAAATCGCCAATAGCATCAACCGCACTTTTTACATCTTGTTGCAGTTTGTCGAGTGAATAGCCACTCGACTTAGTGATGGTTACCGTAGCACCGTCACTATTTGAACTGCTGTGTATCTGTTTGATGCCTTCTACACCTAACAATGAATCTTCTATTTTTATCGCAATGCTTTCTTCAGCCGAGCGGGCTGAGCCACTTTGATATTCGACACTTACCGTAATATTGGTTGGGGGGAGTGAGGGGAAGCTTTCTACCCGTGATTGGATAACCGAAAAACCACCCGCGACTATGATCAAAACCATTAAAAGATTTGCAGCAACAGGATTGTGAACAAACCATGCGATAACGCCATGAGTTTTTAGGTTATTGTCCATCATTCACCTCTTTAAGTGATTTGTCCCCAGAGGCAGGAGTCGGGAGGATCCGATTTAATGCGAGTTTGTCCGTGTCGTCTGTCTGAGGGCTATCCGAGAGTACTTGCATTCCCTCCACGTAGCTGGACAACGGCTTTACAACCAAAGTGATGTGTTGATTTAGGTTGCCCTGTTCAAAACCAATCGCATCGATATCTTGAAACAGTGATTGAGTCTTGTGACGATGAAGTTGACCTTCTTTGACGTACCAAATATTGCCGTCTGCAGTAATGGAAGAGGATGAAACTACAAAACTATCTGAGTAGCTCTTACCTTGAATGACAACTTTAACAAAGCTCCCGATCAGTAAAGGCTCTGGCTGTTGAAGAGGGGAGTCTATTTTTAATATGAGGTTACGCATACGTGTTGATTGTTCCACGAGCAGTGAAAGGTGACTCGCCCGTGCTGCCCATTGTTGCCCTGAATCTAAATCAGATGCTGACTGAATTGTCACCGACAGTGCACTCAAATCGGAGGGGATCTGTTGCCAGTCGCGTTCTGTGAGCTGAAGATGTACTTCAGCAGTTTCTATGGATTTGATCTGTCCCAACGAGGTTCCGGATGCAACAACACTGCTTGTGCTGACATTGCTTTGGCTGACAATGGCATCAAAAGGAGCATGGATATTCGTGTTGCTTAGTTGTTGCTTAGCATCTTCAACTGCTTGTTGTGCGGCGTTTAATCGTGCCTTTGCTGCTTTAAACTGAGGTTCTCGCAAAGCGAGGGGACTCGGCGCCTCTTCTATACCTGAAGTTTTCCACTCTTTTTGAGCACGTTGATGTTTGCGTTGTTCTTGGAAAAACGAAAGTTGTGCGTTAGCTAGCTCCTTTTCTGCGTTAGCCAGCAGTACTTGGTAACTGGAATCGTCAATGTGAAATAGCAGATCACCTTTAGAGATTTGTTCACCTAGTTGAAATTTTTTTGCTTTTGAAAGAATCACTCCTGAAACCTGGCTCGTGAGCGTTAAAGTTTCTTCTGGAATTACCTGCCCGTAACCTTCAATGGTAGAGCGGTGTTGCCCGGCAGCAATGTCGACTGTGGTGACTTTGATATATTGTCGAGACTGAGCTTCCAGCGCTAACGTTGTTTCTTCGGGGATTGACTTCATGATGTACATCGCGGTGGCAATGATACTGAGCAAGCCCAAAGCCGTAACAAGTATCTGTTTCATTTTAAACCCCCATTCCTAATGCTAACCCTAAGGTAATTCTGTTTGAGAGCCGAGTACGCTGAGTATTAAGCAACTGGATTTTAGATTGGTAAATAGATTGTTGGGCGATAAGCAGTGCCAAAACGTCACTGGCTCCTTCCTGATAAAGGTTTTGATAGTTTTTCATACTAGCCTTGGAGAATGTAAAAGCATCTCGATAATGCTGTTCTTGTTGTTTGAGGTAGAACTCTTTGTCTAGTGCATTTCCTACCTCATTGATGGCAACCAATAGTTTCTTTTGGTAATCAACAAAGCTCTCTTCTGCTTGAAGCTGAGCTATTTTTGCTTGGGTTTGTAGTGATGATTGGTCAAGAAGAGGTGCGCTGATCCCCCCAACGAGATTCCACAGGGAAGGATTGTCGATAAGCTGGTTTGGTGTTGAACCGCTACGATAAACAGAGGCAGACAGCGTGAATTTAGGCAGTAGATCTTTGTAAGCAACTGCCGCGCTTTTGTCGGCGGCGAGCACTTGCTGATAAGCGGCAAGGAGGTCAGGACGTGATCCAATCATTTCTCCGGGAAGACGTAATGGCGGAGCTTCAACTTCTGGGATCGTGAAAATCATTCGGTTAAGCTGGGTGTCGCTCTTACCTCGTAAGGTATTAAGGCCTCTGATTGCGATAAGCTGATCTTGTTCTTTAGCCGCTAAACTCGCTCTTACTCTGGATGTTGCAGCACGAGCGGTGTCGAGGTCTGCTTGTTCTTTAAACCCATCGAGCACTTGCTCTAGTACAATATTCTCAGTATTTGAAAGGCTTTGTAGCCAGCGTTGCTCAACCCCTATCACTCTTGCTCTGTAAGCAACATCAAGCCACGTCTCTATTACGCGAGCCGCGAGAGAGTTTTGTGCGTAAACATAATCAAGTTGTGTTGCCTGTTGTTTCGCGTTAGCTGCGCTTGCTGTGTCAGCTAAGCGTCCCCAAACATCAAACTCCCAACTTAAATTCAAAGACAGTTTGTGACTGTTCTGAATCTGACTTGTTTTTTGTCTAGAGGCTTGAAAGTCTGTATTTAAAGAAGGTTGAAGGTATTGATCACTTTGAGCCGCTAATAGTTCAGCTTGCTTCAAGCGAAGTGCAGTTTTTGTAGGTCGTGGTTATTGGTGAGGGCTTCTTGAACCAGATCGGCGAGAGCTTGATTGTTGAACAGCGAGAGCAATTGTGTTGACATCGTAGTGTTTACGTATCGTTGAGAGCTTTCCCATTGCTCGGGAATCTGGATTGTATTGTTCAAACTGGCTTGCGGCGTTGGTGATAGAGAAGCGCAACCCGTGAGATAGGTCAGACTACCCAGTAGTAATAACGCGGATAGGGGGCGGTGTGTGTTCATGCTGTCTTACTCTAAGATATTTATCTATAGATATACCTAACAGCGAGTAAATTGGAGGTGAAATGAGTGTTTGGTTATTGATTAAAATTGGATATGGATATGGGCTAGTAAAGGGTTTATGAAAGAACTTCTGAAAACATAAAAGCCACTGAAATCAGTGGCTTTCTAGACTTGTCCGTTTTATCTAATCAGGCCATACATGGAAAGTGCTGACCTCATCCCCCTCGAATAGCAGGCTCTATTAAAAGAAAGGGGTGACATCAATTTCAGCCTTCGTAGGAGAAATTGCTTTTACAATCGTATGCCAGCTGTGTTTTAAATCCACATACTTGACGTCAATGAAACGTTTATTCTTTCGTGAATAGAAGCACTTAACGACAGGCTCAACAGGAGCATCATCATTCGATGACCATACAATTCCAAGATGGCCATTGCTCAGCTCAACGATGGCCCCAATAGGGAAAATACCAATGCAATTAATAAATTTGTACACCAATTGCCGGTCTAAGTGATTAGGTGTCATACCTAACATGATTTTAAACGCTTCCGCTGGGCTCATTCCACGTTTGTAGCAACGGTCAGCCGTTAATGCGTCATAGATATCGACGATACAAGCCATTCGGCCGTGCTGCGGGATTTGCTCGCCACTCAGTCCATTCGGGTAACCTGTACCATCTAACTTTTCATGGTGCATTAAACATACATCACGGCTAATTTGACTTAAGCCTTCTATTTTTTTAATGATAGGTTTAGCAAATACTTGGTGTTGCTTGATGTGAGCGAATTCCTCCTCGGTTAAACGAGAAGGCTTATGCAAAACGTTATCATCGATATGCACTTTACCGACATCATGAATAATCCCACCAATAGCCAATGGCTTTAATCGGTCTTTGCCAAAACCCAAATGCTTGCCAAAAGTGACCAAAAGTGTGGCGACATTAACGGAATGTTCAAGCAAATAGGCATCTTTCTTACGTAATGCAGAAACACATTGCAAGGCATCTGAATTGATCAGTGCTGATTCAATCAGCTCATTCGCCCAACCATCCAGTTCATCCGCAACAAACGTATGCGAATCAAATGTTGCCGTAATAATTTTCTGAGCAAGACCACGCGCTTCTTGGATGATTCGCTCTGCATTTTTTTGCCTTATTTCTCGAGACGCTAATTTACTTGGAGACGTTTTATTACTCTGTTGTGGCCTATCTGCCGTTTCATCCTCAGGCACGGGATGAAACTCGCAACCTTTGGCAGAGAGTTTCTTGTCAACCCAGACATATTGAATGCCTTTATTAACTAATGTATCAATTCCTTTTTTTGAAGACACGCGTCCAGCGTTAGATAAATAAACACGCTCACTTTTCTGAATTGATGTAACAAACATTCCCACAACCAATGTGTTTATGGAAATTTTTACTGAGTCTTTAAGGTCGAACTGCATTAAATTCAATTAAGTGTTGTCAAAAACAGTGTGATTCTAATCCAATTTCTCAGCGAATCTAGTCAATTATTGATTTATTGTTTCTTAATGCCGAAATTTAATGGCAATAGCCGGAAAATTCATCGAGTTATGCGTCGAACTCGACGATATTGTTCAGCTCGGCTAAGCAACAGTGTCGTAGTCAATCAAACTAGTTGTTCGTCATTAACAGTGTTTCCTAATCGGAATGTCCAGAAAAGGACTATGTAGAAAGCTATTTTGTATGGTGAGAGTGTTGAAACAGGTGAAGTAGGGGGGACTTATTAATAAGAAAACAAAACGTCAGATATTAAAAAGCCACTGAGGTCAGTGGCTTTTTTGAGTTAATCCAATCAAAGCGGATTACACATAAATGGTAAAAGTTGATGCAATCTTGGTTCTTAATCGATTTCTTTGTCTTTACCCATAGATAAAATCCAAAGAGAGACAGCAGCAACACCTGCAAAACCGCCAAGAATGATAACTGGCATAGCGCTGTAACCTAGGATGTGCCAAATTACGTTCTCTAAAGTACTCATTCAATCGCTCCTTATTGCCAGCCTTCAACGCCGTGCATGTCTGGTAGTTTGTGTGCGATACCTTTGTGACAGTCTACACACGTTTTTTCACCAGAAGCTAGCGCTGTCGAGTGTTGTTTCGCACTACGAGGGCTCTGCTCTGAGAAGTCCATGTAATCGAACTGGTGACAGTTACGACACTCAAGTGAATCATTCTTTTTCAATCGAGCCCATTCGCGTTCTGCTAAGTGAGCACGACGTGCTTTGAACTTTTCTTCAGTATTGATGGTTTTCGCAATAAAGTGTGCGTATAGCTCTTTAGAAGCCTGAACCTTACGAACAATTTTATCTGTCCACTCATGAGGTACGTGACAGTCTGAACAGATAGCACGAACACCAGAACGGTTAGAGTAGTGAATTGTTTCTTGGATTTCAGCAACGATAGGTGCGTGACAACCAGAACAGAACTCTTCCGTATTGGTTGCTTCCATACCCGTGTTGAATGCACCCCAGAACAAAAGACCACCCGAGAAACCCAAGAACAAAACAACGCCTACCGCTGCTTTACTTGGTGTCGCGAGTCTTTTCCAAAACGCTTTAAGTAATTTTATCATATATAGCCTCTCTTACAGTCCGGCTACGATTAACGCAGTGAATCTACAGGTTTGAACTCGTTCTCAACTAGCGGTTTAGCATTAGCTTGAGGTACGTGACACTGTAGACAGAAGTAACGACGAGGTGAAACATCAGCAAGTACCGCATCTTCGCGGTTCATGTAGTGAGTTACACTCACTTTAGTTGCACCCATTTCTTTAGCGTTTTTCCAACTGTGACAAGCAAGACACTTGTTAGCGTTAAGAGACACTTCATAGCTACGAATAGTATGAGGTACTAAAGGTGGTTGGTATACGTAGTCACTCTCAAGTACTTGGTCACGAGGAAACTTTTTGAAGTCATCTGCTGCGCGAGTTGCTTCAAGTTCACTTGCACCACGTAGAGATTCTACGCCACCAATGCCGCCTGGGTTATCCAGCTCAGCTTGAGCTTGAACTGCACCAGCTAGCAAAAGACCAGCTGATAGTAGGGCAGTAATCAGTTTTTTCATGGTTAATTTCTCCGCCTAAAGGCTAATTCTTTGAGTGGACTACTTCCTTCAAAAAGTGATGAAAAAAGTAGTCGCAATATTAAATACGTTAGATCTTGTATCTAGGTTCTAAAAGCGCTTGGCTCTTAAGAAACCTTAGTGATCTTAACTGGACACTTCTTGTAATCCGTCTGCTTAGACAGAGGATCCGTTGCATCCAAGATCAACTTGTTGATCAGAATTCTTGCATCAAAGAATGGTACGAATACCAAGCCTTGTGGTGGACGGTTACGACCACGAGTTTCAACACGAACGCGTACTTCACCACGTTTGTTTTCGATAAGAACTTCATCACCACGGCGAAGGCCACGAGCTTTAGCGTCAGCAGGGTGGATGTAACAAAGTGCATCCGGTACTGCTTTGTAAAGTTCTGGTACACGACGAGTCATAGTACCTGTGTGCCAGTGCTCAAGAACACGACCTGTACATAGCCACATGTCGTATTCGTCGCTTGGCACTTCTGGTGGTGCTTCGTAAGGAGCATTGATGATAAGAGCTTTACCATCTGGTTTACCGTAGAAATCCCAACCAGAACCTTTCTTAGCGTATGGATCTGAACCTTCTTTAAAGCGCCACAGTGTTTCTTTACCGTCAACAACAGGCCAACGTAGGCCACGGACTTTGTGGTAAGTGTCGTAAGGTGCTAAATCGTGACCGTGATCGCGACCAAAGGCTGCGTATTCTTCGAATAGACCTTTTTGAACGTAGAAACCTTGAGCTTGAGCATCGTCGTTAAGCTCTTGTGCTTCAGACAGTGGGAATGCATCAACGTTGCCGTTTTTGTACAGCACGTCGTACATCGTTTTACCACGATACTCAGGTGCTTTAGCTAGAAGCTCTTCGCCCCAAACTTCTTCAACAGTGAAGCGTTTAGAGAACTCCATGATTTGCCATAGGTCAGACTTTGCTTCACCTACGGTTTTAACTTGTTGGTACCATGCTTGTGTACGACGCTCAGCGTTACCGTAAGCACCTTCTTTTTCAATCCACATTGCTGTTGGAAGGATAAGGTCAGAAGCTTGAGCTGTTGCTGTTGGGTACGGGTCAGAACATACAATGAAGTTATCTGGGTTACGGTAACCTGGTAGACGTTCAGTGTTGATGTTTGGACCAGCTTGCATGTTGTTGTTACACATTACCCAGTACGCGTTGATCGTACCGTCTTTTAACGCACGGTCTTGAGCAACAGCGTGTTTACCCGGTTTAGGTGGGATAGTGCCTTCTGGAAGCTTCCAGATGTCTTCTGCAATCTTACGGTGTTTAGGGTTAGCAACAACCATATCTGCCGGTAGACGGTGAGAGAACGTACCTACTTCACGAGCTGTACCACACGCAGATGGCTGACCAGTTAGTGAGAATGGGCTGTTACCTGGGGTAGAAATCTTACCTGTAAGAAGGTGGATGTTGTACACAAGGCTGTTCATCCATACACCACGAGTATGTTGGTTCATACCCATAGTCCAAAGTGACATTACTTTGATGTTTGGATCTGCGTATTGCTTAGCCAGCTTGATAAGGTCATCTTGAGATACACCTGACATTTCAGATGCTTTTTCAACGGTGTATTCAGCAACAGAAGCTTTGTAGTCTTCGAAGCTGATATCAGTCATTTTACCTGAGTTAGGGTTCGCAGCTGCTTTCTGTAGTGGGTCATTGTCACGAAGGCCGTAACCGATGTCTGTCGTTGCTTGCTTGAAGTTCGTGTGTTTGTTCACGAATTCCCAGTTCACCGCATCGTTTTGAATGATGTAGTTAGCGATGAAGTTAGCAATCGCAAGGTCTGATTGAGGTTCGAAGATGTAACCTGTGTCTGCAAGCTCGAAAGAACGGTGGTAGTAAGTAGACAGTACGTTTACTTTAACGTGTGGGTGGCTTAGACGACGGTCTGTAATACGAGTCCATAATACTGGGTGCATTTCTGCCATGTTTGAACCCCACAGAACGAATGCGTCTGCGTGTTCGAAATCATCGTAACAACCCATTGGCTCATCGATACCGAAGGTACGCATGAATGCACCTACCGCAGAAGCCATACAGTGACGAGCGTTTGGATCGATGTTGTTTGAACGGAAGCCCGCTTTCATCAGCTTAACCGCTGCGTAGCCTTCCATTACTGTCCACTGGCCTGAACCGAACATACCAACGCCTGTTGGACCGTTCTTCTTCAGAGCGGCTTTCCATTTCTCAGCCATTACGTCGAAAGCTTTGTCCCAAGATACTGGTGCAAAATCACCATCTTTGTGGAACTCACCATCTTTCATACGAAGAAGAGGCTGTTCAAGACGGTCTTTACCGTACATAATTTTTGAAAGGAAGTAGCCTTTAATACAGTTAAGGCCTTTGTTTACCGGTGCTTCTGGGTCGCCTTGAGTCGCGACCACTTTACCGTTTTGAGTACCAACTAGTACCGAACAGCCCGTACCACAAAAACGACAAGGCGCTTTATCCCACGTGATTTTTGTTTGATCAGAGCTAGCAATCAGGTTGGTTGCTGTTGCTGGTAGAGTTACACCTGCAACGGCTGCCGCTGATGCAGCTGCGTTTGCTTTCACAAACGCGCGTCTTGTCATTTTCATACTTCACCCTCAAGTTGAGAATTGTTGCTTCCAGTTTCTAAATCCGTTTCGTCTAGTCCAGTCTCGATTTGGTGGTAAACCAAAGCTGTCCCTAAAACGTTCGTAATATTATTAATTTCTTCGATGGTGTCCGTAACAAAACCTTGGTTCTCGGTTTCTAGGACCACGATGATTTTGCCTTCAGGGCTACTGCCGTAGATTTCCGCATTATCGTATTGCTCGATTTGTGCTTTGATCTCGTCTAGATGCTCTGGGCTCACATGCACGACTAAACTTGATATATGCACTTCATTTAGTGCCATAAATTGCTCTCGTTATTTTTGTTTTATGCATTACTCACAAGAATAGCCGAAGTAGGGCAAACTGCTACGCAGGCTCCACAACCGCTACACTCATCTAACTCGATTTTTGGTAGAGCAACACTGCCTGCTCTAAGTTGAAATTGAATCGCCATAGGTTCACACATGTCACCACAGCTTCGGCATTCAACATTTTGTTGGGCCAAGCATTTATCAGAGATAGTTGCTTTTGCCAGCCAAGGCGTTTCTTCCTCGGGTTTAAAAATTGGCTCTGGACAAACGTCTGCACATTGATAACAGAATGTACATTCGTCTTTTGAGAAGTCGACAGTAGGAAAACCACCGTCGCCGACAATGATGATGTGTGTCTCGCAACTTTCGATGCATTTACCACAACGTGTACAATCATCTGCGAAGCTTTCTAGACTTTTAATCCAAGGCAATCGAATTTGGCTTGAATCTACTTTGCGCCTAGAGAATAGGCGGCGTCTCGATAGGTCTACCACTAAATGCCTACTAATGTTGCTAAGATGTTGTAATTGTAGATCATTGTTTCGTTAATATCTTGTCATTTATCCTCACAAGTAGTGTAGTTTTAGAAATATTTGTATAAATACCCCTTAAGGGCTAAATAGGATCCTATATTGTCTTAGATCAATAAATTATGAAGCGTTTGGTCACATATTGAATGGAGCTCTGTTTTTTGATGTGTGACAATAGGTTCCCGACAGCCATTTTTATACCTTCAGGATATTAACTTTGCTTATTAAACCTGTTTCATCTGTGACGAGTACAATAGCTAAATCATTGCTATTTATATTGCTCCTTTCAGTTGCCACCACCGGTTTTGCTATTTTTACATTAGCGTCCAGCCTTAATGATGCCGAGGCGGTTAATGTGGCTGGCTCGATGCGCATGCAAAGCTACCGTTTAGCGCATGATATTCAAATAGAATCAGTGGATTACGATTCTCATATTCGTGAATTTGAAAGTTCCCTTTATTCCACATCGATGACTAATTTGGTGAGTTGGGAAGTGCCAACTGATATTACAAATGATTATTATTTAATAATTGGCCGTTGGCATGAATTGAAGCAGGTCTTAAATAGCGAAGATAGAAAACACTACCTGGTACTTGTTGAAAATTTTGTTATTGAAATCGACCGCTTTGTTTTTAAGTTACAAGAATTTTCAGAAAATAAATTAATTAAATTGGCATGGGCTGGTGGTATAGGTCTAGGTGGAATACTCGTCATATCTCTTTTTGTTGTTCATTTTGTACGTAAACAAGTTGTTAAGCCTCTACACGCTCTCGTTAGAGCTAGCCAGAGAATCAAAAATAGTGATTTCGAGGTTAAGTTAGAGGTTACCAACAATAATGAATTGGGCATTTTGACCAAAACATTTAACTCGATGGCGAAAGATTTAGGCGTGCTGTATCGAAACCTTGAAGATGTTGTCGATGCCAAGACGGTTGAGTTACAAAATGCTAACCAATCATTGCAAGCACTCTATTATTCTTCTCAAGAACTCACGGTAACGCGTGTTGCACCGGAAAATTTCCGAGCTATTTTGCAGCACTTGGTCAGTCTAGAAGGGATTGAATCGCTAAGGTTAGAAATAGTCGATAATTCGGGACGTTCTTTGATTATGGATGAAGGTTACGACCCGACTTGCGATTATGAAAAGTTTGAAATGAAACTGGATGATAACGAGCTTGTTTTGGGCTATCTGTATTGCTCATACCATCATGGTCATTCAACTAAGACGCTAATTGAGAGTTTTATTCAACTGTTATCGAGAGCTATCTACTATAATCGCGCTCAAAAGAAAGCTGAGCAGCTTATTATTATGGAAGAGCGAGCGACGATTGCGCGTGAACTGCATGATTCATTGGCCCAATCGCTGTCGTATTTAAAAATCCAAGTGACATTGTTAAAGCGTGTTATTGGTAAACTTCCGGAGCACAAACATCGAGAGCAGTCAGAGCAGATAGCATCTGAGCTAGGGAATGGATTAGCGGGTGCTTATACTCAATTGAGAGAGCTACTCACCACATTTAGGTTATCCATCAAAGAGGGTAGCTTTGGAGATGCTTTGAGCACCATGCTAGAGCAACTCAGTGAAAGAACCGATGCGAAGATTAAATTAACTAATAACCTTTCATCGCTCGAGCTTGATGCACACAGTCAGGTTCACTTGCTTCAATTGATTCGTGAAGCAACAATAAACGCAATAAAACACGCCAATGCCGACTTGATAGATGTATGCTGTATCGATGAGGACGGACAAGTATTAGTCGTGATTAAAGATAATGGAGAAGGCTTTGACCCAAGTAGTTCGAAGATGAACCACTACGGAATGAGTATTATGCAGGAGCGTGCGGCAAGACTGAATGGTGACTTAACGATTGAAGCGGCTCAAGGTGAGGGCTGTACAGTCATATTGAAATATAAAAGTTTAAAGGAAGTTAAAGTTGACGATTTGTAAAGTAATGTTGGTTGATGATCATCCATTGATGCGCAGAGGTATAAGCCAATTACTGAGCTTTGAAGATGAATTTGAAGTGATTGCAGAAGCAAGTAACGGTACTGAAGCGGTCGCTCTTGCCCATGAAGAAGAACCTGATTTGATCCTGTTGGATCTGAATATGAAAGGCATGTCTGGGCTAGATACCCTGAAAGCACTTCGTACTGATGGTTCAAGCGCTAACATCGTTATTTTAACGGTTTCTGATAGCCCTGCGGATATCGAAGCGATTGTTAAAGCGGGCGCTGATGGTTACTTACTGAAAGATACTGAACCCGATGAGTTGATTGAACTGCTTAAACAAGCACATAGCGGCGATAAGGCATACAGCAGTGTGGTCTCTCGCTATTTGAATGATGCTGACAGTCGAAATGATATCTTCGACCAATTGACTGAACGTGAAATGCAAATTCTTCAAGAAGTCGCGAAAGGTTACCGTAACAAGCAGATCGCCGATCACCTGTTTATTTCTGAATCGACAGTTAAGGTACATATGAAGAGTTTGTTGAAAAAGCTGCAAGTGCCTTCTCGTACCGCAGCAACCGTTCTTTATTTAGAACGTTATGGTGACATGAAGTAGGGTTTGTTCTTTTTAAGTAATACTATTTAAAGCCGTGCTGTTTCAATCCCTTGTGACATTTTTAGTGTCAAGCTCCAATAGATAGAGTTTTGAATTCTCTAATTAATATGACGCAAAAAAGGCGCTGAACTTATTAAGTTCA
>NZ_AJZM02000079.1 GCF_000272405.2 Vibrio tasmaniensis 1F-187 | reverse complement strand
AGTTGGAAGGAAATGGACAAAAATAATTTAGGGTAATTACTTAAATTGAGTATGTTCGAATTACCTTTTTTATGGCAAACCATACAATTAGAAACAAGCTAACTTGGAGCTTGGCTAAAGATTACTACTACATTTGTGCCACATTTTTATTGTAAATTAACAGGTGTATACAACCCACCTAAAGTCTCATCTTGTTTGTAGCAAGTAAGGAAAGCGTCTACTACACAGGGGTCGTATAGTTTATTTCGGCCTTGTTCTAAGGTATTGATAGCTTTCTTCGCTCCGACAGCCTTCCTATATGGTCTATCATTTGCCATAGCATCGAAGGTATCTGCAACAGCTATAATCCGAGCCTCAAGTAAAATTTCATTCCCTTTGATTCCGTTTGGGTAGCCCGAGCCATCCAACCTTTCATGGTGCTGTTCGATCATTTCGACGATTGGCCAAGGAAAAATTACTTCATGAAAAATCTTTGCTCCTACTTCTGAATGACTTTGGAGTAACTTGTACTCTGCTGGCATTAGCTTCCCAGGCTTACTTAAGATTTGAGATGGGATAGTAATTTTCCCGATGTCGTGAACCAAAGCTCCAATGACTAGTCCCTCTTTCACAGAGTCTTCTAGTGAAAGTTTCTCAGCTATAAGGTCGCATATATGAGCGACATTGCGTTGGTGAGAGGAAGTGTATTCATCACGAATTTCAAGCGCACGAGATATTGCGCCTAGCATATTAGTCATAATCGCGATGGAGGTAGAAGAATCAAATTCTAGCTTATTGTTAGCTAATCCAGATTCGATCTTACTTACCTTTGTTTGTACCTGAGGCCAGATGTCCTTGATCATACTGTAAAAATAACTTACGAAGTCATGACTGTATGGTGCGTTGTTGTTGCCTATACCGATGACTGCAACTACGTCATTATTTTGTATTACGGGAAGACTGAAGTGATGAGTTAGTTTTATGTGGTCTTTCGGTAAAGAGTCATCTATGGAATAGTTTGCATCATAGTGGTTGTGTATTACGGGCTTTTTAGTTCTTATACTATCTGCCCATATTCCTGCAGATGATAGTGGATAGTGGGTTACGTAGCTGCAATGGCAATGTTCCAAAACAGAGGTTGACCAAACATTTAATGCGATTTCTTCGTTAGTATGAGAATAGAAGTGGAAATATCCGATATCGCTCTTGGCTTCTTGTACAAAAAAATCAATGAGATCTCGATAGAAGTCATGACTCGTTAAATATTTCTTTCTTGTAAGAAAATCTATACTCATAGAGCTTTCAGTCCGTTAAAATCGATATTGACTTTAAGTCTAGTTCTTTTTCGCGTATTTCATCTGACATTAGCAGAATTTAGGCTGGCTAAGAAAGTACATGTTCTGGCTGAAACTAATATTGGGGCAGCTCTGAGTTAGTCACGATGGCTAACTCGCGTGATCACCAAGCGATTCTGTCATACCGTAATTATCAACCAATAAATGTCTAATGGCCTAGCCAATAGTGGTTGGCTGCGGATAGACCACAATAAGAGACCTTCTATATGTGTTTGTCGTAAGCAATGTTTAATGACCGAAATGACAAAGCGAAGCAGATAACTTTGTTGTTCGAAAAGCATTGGCTACTCACGCAGCCAACAGGATGTAATAACCTATATTGATAGACGGAAGTTAAGAGTGCGCTTTAACGTACTTTTTAACCTTTTTCATAGCCATTTGACGCTTAAGTGGTGAAAGATAGTCAATAAACAAGTTACCCGACAAATGATCTATTTCGTGCTGCATTACGATAGCTAGAAACTCATCACTTTCGATGGTCATTGGTTTACCTTCGCGATCTAAAGCAGACACAACAACTGAAGTAAAACGCTCTACGTCGGCATAATAGTCAGGAACTGATAAACAACCTTCTTGGCCCAATGTTTTATCCGAGCCGCTAACCACTTCAGGATTAACCAAAACTAATGGTTCATCTCGACTTTCGGAAAGGTCAATAATAACAACGGCCTCTTTACGACCAACTTGAGTTGAAGCCAAACCAATACCATTGTCAGTCGCATATAACGTTTCCAACATGTCGTCTATTAATGTTTGTACCGTGGAGAGATCTTGCACCTTTTCCGCTTTGACCTTAAGCCTTGGATCTGGTGCAGTCAGAATTTCTAAAACTGCCATATTTTCCTTCTATTCTTGGAAGCTCATAACGCTTTCTATACGTCGACTGTCCGTATTTTATGGGCCAATAATGCCTTCTTTCTTTTTAACCTTCAACAATACCAACAGATATGACGGGGTAAATAGCCTTTGCATATAACTTGGACAACACATTGCTTCAGATAACCTTTCGTAGGGGAAAGCTCATGAACAGGTTGTAAATGAGTAAAAGGTCTAGATTACAATGGGGCAGAGGCGTGTTACAAACTTTAAGCTCCCCCGTAATGACAAACTTCAGTAGATAATTAGATTACGGATAATCACTACTAACTGAGTTTGAAAGGTTTACATTGCGTACCTTGATGATACCTGAGCTTCCAACAAGTGCCCGTAAATGTCCAAATTGAACAGCGTTTGGCATAGTCACTAACTTCTCCAGATTCACTTACAAGAGCAGACTCATACTTTAAAAGCTGTATAGAAGGCTCAAGTTGAATACATTCATACTTTTGAGAATGAACGCGGATATCTGAAGGCTCTTCCAAATCCATCATTTGAATAATGGATGTAAAATCGTAGCTATCTCCTGACTTACCAACTTCAGTAAAACTAGGGTGTATTAAACGATCAAGGTCAGCTTTGTTCTGACGAGTTTGGTATTGATGGAGTTCTATTTCTTGTTCGATCAAAATGTCCATTTTACCTCCTAAACTGATATGGCATATAAGGCCTTTATAATCCATTTAAACCACTTGCAACGTCGTCGCCCCACGCAAGCCAATTAGGTTGCCAAATGGATCTTCGATTTGACACATAAAAAGCCCATTTTCAATTGCCATTGGGCCTCTATACAGTTTTGCACCAAGTTCTTCAAAATGATCCAGTGCTTTATCCAAGTTGTTTACCGACCAATATAAAACTGTCCCGCATTTACCCGAGCCTACTTTTTCGTCTGCTTGCACTATCTCAAGAGAAAAACCGTTTAAATTGAGCACGGTAAAGTCGAAACTAGGATGATAAACAGATTCTGCTGTAGGAAAGGCTTTTTGATACCACTCGATGCCCAATGCGACATTTTGAACATGAATAAGAATCGCTGTTGGAATCATAGTCTTCCTCCTACTACTTACCAATCACTAGTATGGTGTGCCGTTCTTTCTAGAGGGAGTCCATTCACCAGAACTTTCAACAACCCATTTGAAATCATCATCTGGATAATGGGCTTCGTCTTTTGCAACTCGGCTCCCTATAACTATAAATTTAGCTTGTTCGCTACTACGGTTTATTAAATGATGACCATTTTCGACCCTAGCAGGGAAGCCAATACACATTCCTGCAAACAATGTCTGCTCACCGTCATCACTGACTAAACATAGCTCACCACCGAGTACATAAAGAAACTCATCTGACCTTGTGTGCCAATGGCGAAGAGCCGACTGCGCATTCGGTTCTAATACTTCCAGATTCACACCGAACTGAGTGAGCCCAAAAGAATCACCTAAACTTCTGCATTCAGATTGACCAAGGCGAGATTTAAATGGCTCTGGAAATGGGTTAAACGTATCACCTTTTATGCTTAACGCTTGTTTCGCTTTCGTCATTAATTGCCCCTATGCATAACGCTTTTCAGTCGGGATATAGTCATTTGCTTCTGTCCATCTTGCTCAACCTTTTTAAGCAACTCAAGCCATATATGGTGGTTATGTGACTTTTGTACGCACACGAGTGATGGGTTACGAAAAAAACACCTGCACTCTAGGGTTGTTAGTTAGCATATGTATTACAAAATCAACTCACCATTAATTAGTCAATCATCGGTCGTGACACACTTTGGGGCACTTTCGAGTTAGAAAATGCCAAATGTTAAAATTCATATTGTGACATTTTTGGACAAAAATGAGTTTAATGGAGTCATGTATTAACACTTTGTGAATTACCTCAGGCAAGAAAACTACGACGGGCAAAAGGCAGACTTGCCCCTAGTCACTTACTAGTTCTCTAAATTATATGTCGCAAGTTGATTATGCCAATCTAGCGGTGTAAACATAGAAAACTTCATCGAGATAGTGGTATTAATCTCGGGGGAAAGGTCATAACAAGTTTAAGTCTATTATATGCTTATGTTTCATAAAGGGTTAAGTTTGGCTTTGGTATATCAGCCCAGAGGTGGAAAATGCAAGTAACAATTGTTAATGAACCAAAAGAACCGCTCCCAGAAAAAAAGGATTATCGGCTGTTAGTAAAAAATGGCTTAAAGGTAGTTGAGATGTATGACACGTCTGATCAGGTTTTTAGTAATAGTGAGATATTTAGCAGTAGTATGAGAGCGGTTTTTGATGGCTTACAATCTGCAGACGAGATGAATTGGTCAGGTGACTACATAAAGTTATATCACTTTCACAACCAAATAATTAATAGACCCAATATTAACGACATCATAAATGGTGAAGCTTTACCATGCAGTAAGCATAATCAAGTCTGTTATGTTTACAGTAATTTAAGAGCTACTTTAATTCAGTATTACTTAGGCGATTGTACTAAGTTGGATCTCCATAATGCTGTCGTTCAGCTCGAGCTCTGGGCATCAAAAGTAAAGACAAATGACGAGTTTGACGACCAAGTACGTAAATACATACGGTTATCTAGAGAGGCTCTGAAAGGTCTGTCCCCTTACTACATAATTAAGTTTAAGTTCGCATTCTCTCTCCCAATACCTGATGGTGAGTACGAGGTTAACACTCAAAACTTGCAAACATTCACGGTTAAATCATTTTCAGACTCCACGGTAGTCTCAAAAGTCGGTGACAGATTTTTCTCAGAGATATCACTAAAGATGACTGGGTATACTGTTACTGATAGGCATTGGTGTGGACCATGTATTGATGGGAAAATGGAAGTTCATACAGACTGATCTGTTCCAGTAAGACTGGACACCGCATT
>NZ_AJZM02000078.1 GCF_000272405.2 Vibrio tasmaniensis 1F-187 | reverse complement strand
ACCGCTCTTCCGATCTTGGCTGTTTTTTATTCACACTTGCTCTACTATCTATTTCTAATAATTATTTGTATCTAAGATTAAATACACAAACCATTTGTATTTAACTGCATCTTTTCAAAGGAATAATATGAAAGAGCTCATCATTCATACCATTACCGTGTTCATGGGCTTTTTTGCCATCATGAACCCAATCGCTAATACGCCAATTTTTCTTGGATTAACCGGTGACAATGACAGGGAAACCGTCAAATCGATCGCTTTCCGTTCAGTGTTTATCGCATTCATCATCGTCAGTACTTTTGCACTCTCTGGCAAACTTATCTTTGACCTCTTTGGTATCACACTTTACGCACTTCGCATCACAGGCGGCATTTTGGTCTTTTTGATTGGCTTCCACATGCTGCAAGGTGATTCAACACACGCCAAAGCAAAAGAGAAAGTGAACTCAGACGCCCAGAAAGACGCTGCTCTAAGTATCGCCGTCTCACCACTTGCAATGCCAATTCTCGCTGGCCCCGGCACCATTGCCACTGCGATGAACTTTGCCAGTACCGAGGGGGTCTATGAAACCATCATAACCATCGTCGCTTTCGGCCTACTATGTACCTTAACCTATGTCTTATTTGTATTCGGCGAGCGATTTGTTAAAGCTGTCGGACCAAGTGCATTGAACGTGATAACCCGAATGATGGGTTTAATACTCGCCGTTATCGGTATGCAGATGTTGATTGAAGGGATTGAGCAGGCTTATAAAGCGCTATTTATCTAAAGAGTGTTGTTCATTTAAAGAACGTTGGTTATCTAACTTTGATATCAAATTTTGTTGAATTGCATCATTTTCTCATTGCAGAAAACTATCTCCAGAAAGACAAGCAATATCATTTTACAGACTTTATCCCGATGCGCCCTTTCATAACTAGGGCGCTCTCTTTATGATGAACGCAATTAAATTAACTTTGCTAACGGCAGCGCTTGTTATTCGAGCCGCTGTTATGAAATAGCAAAATCAAGACTCAACACATGGAGATTCAACATGGCTTACTTTTCACTAGCCTTCGGTACGGCAACCAAAAACCGCGACAATAACATCATTGAAGCGTTCTTCCCTAACCCACTTCTAGACCCAAGCGACGCTCTTGTTGCGGCTATTGGTGAAGTTGCAGGTTACACTGAAGGCAACCAAGCTATCGAAATCTCTGCAGCACAAAGCGCAGAACTCGCGAAAGCATTCGCAGCAAACGACGATGCAGCAAACGCATCTTTCGCAGAAAAAGCAGCAGCATCTGAGCAACCTCTTGTTCTTGTTGTTCTTGCGACTGACGAGAAGCCAGCATCAGTTGCTGAAGGCTTCCTTAAGCTGCAACTTATCTCTAACCGCCTAGTTCAACCACACGGTACGGTACTAGACGGTATCTTCGGTCTACTGCACAACATCGCATGGACTAACGAAGGCCCTATCGATCTTCCTGAGCTGGCTGAGCGTCAAATCGAAGCTCGCCTAGCGGGTCGCGCTCTGTCTGTAGATTGCGTAGACAAGTTCCCTAAAATGGTGGATTACGTGGTACCAACAGGCATTCGTATTGCTGACACTTCTCGTGTTCGTCTTGGTGCACACGTAGGCGAAGGCACAACAGTAATGCACGAAGGTTTCATCAACTTCAATGCGGGTACTACTGGCGTAAGCATGGTTGAAGGTCGTATCTCTGCGGGTGTTGTTGTGGGTAACGGTTCAGACATCGGCGGCGGCGCTTCTATCATGGGTACTCTGTCGGGTGGCGGTACTATGGTTATCTCTATCGGCGAAAACTGCCTACTAGGCGCAAATGCGGGTCTTGGCTTCCCAATGGGCGATCGTTGTACGGTTGAGTCTGGTCTTTACGTGACTGCGGGTACTAAGGTTCGCATGTTAGATAAAGAAGGCAACGAAGTAGAAATCATTAAAGCTCGTGACCTTGCTGGCGTTTCTGATCTTCTGTTCCGTCGTAACTCGATTACTGGCCAAATTGAATGTCTAGCGAACAAGTCAGCTGTTGAACTGAACAGCGAGCTACACAGCAACAACTAATCTACGCACTAGATGCTAAATTACTAGATACTAAAAAACACGAAGCCGCTGGAGGTAAATCCAGCGGCTTTTCTTTTATCTATATAAAACGGAAAGCGTTACACTTTCTCGGCAGCTAACTGCTCAAGCGCTTGAATAGAGGTTTCTGATACTAACGTACCATCCATGTAGTAACTGACCTTATCACCATCGCGTACGCCTAACAGCACCGCTTTTTGACCATCATTGTAAGTAATATCCATACGAATGGTATTCTCATCAATTTGCTGCATCTCACCCCATTCGATCTGACGATTATTAAAGCCAAGTGGGGCTTCTTTTAGTGAATCGTCTAGGCTGTCGTTCACATCAATCATGGTATCGACTTTACTATCGAAGATATGAGGCGCGCCTGTGAGTGGATTTTTCCCCGCCCAGAATTCGATCGAGTTAAACACGATGTAATCGGCTGCGAATGTTAAAGCGTAAACGGGAGCAAGCAAGAAGTTGACCCCAGCACGAGCGTAACGGTTATCTACAACCTCAACGTTGAACTTCATTAATTTCCCAGTAACGGCATTACTACCGACACACCCAGCTAACGACATGACAATCGCTGCCACTGCAACTGCTTTTGTGATTGTTGTTTTCATAGATCCCTCTTATGCCACAATGATTGATTCGGTTTTTGCATAGCCAAACAGCAGTCTTCCTGTTCACGTACAGAAATTCATGGCCTAACAAATTGATTCCATAACATTTAGCGTAGTGGAGTTTTTTAGAACAGCAAACTGCAAACGTTAATTGTTTCGCTCTGGTTCCTAAAGAGTTGCCAATAAAAAAGCGCAGACCTTTCAGTCTGCGCTTTTATTAGTTTTTAAAACTATTCGGTTTTGTGAACCAGATTAACCCACATTCTTACGTGCGTTTTGGAACATACGCATCCAAGCGCCATTCTCGCCCCAACCTTCTGGAGACCAAGAGTTAGCAACCGTACGGAATACACGCTCTGGGTGAGGCATCATGATAGTCACACGGCCATCCGTCGTTGTTAGACCAGTGATAGCATTTGGCGAACCGTTCGGGTTGTTCGGGTATTGCTGCGTTTGGTTACCGTTGTTGTCAACGTAACGTAGGGCAACTGTACCTGAGTTTTCAATCGCGTTTAGGTGGTCGTTATCACGCACTTCTACGCGGCCTTCACCATGAGAAACAGCGATTGGCATACGAGAGCCTTCCATACCGTTGAAGAATACAGAATCTGACTTCTGAACTTCAACTAGGCTGAAACGTGCTTCAAAACGCTCAGATTCGTTGCGAACGAAACGTGGCCAGTACTCAGCACCAGGGATTAGCTCGCGCAGGTTAGACAGCATCTGACAACCGTTACACACACCTAGAGAGAAGGTATCTTCACGCTTGAAGAAGTTTTCAAACTGGTCACGAGTAGAGTCGTTAAACAGAACCGACTTAGCCCAACCTTCACCAGCGCCTAGTACATCACCGTAAGAGAAGCCACCACAAGCCACAAGGCCGTTGTACTCTTCTAGTACCGCTTGACCCGTTAGGATGTCGCTCATGTGAATATCAGTTACTTCGAAGCCTGCACGGTCAAATGCGGCTGCCATTTCAACGTGAGAGTTAACACCCTGCTCACGTAGAATCGCCATTTTAGGCTTAGCGCCCGTGTTGATGTAAGGAGCAGCAATGTCTTCATTTACGTCGAAGCTTAGTTTCACGTTCAGACCTGGGTCTGAGTTGTCTTTCTTCGCTTCGTGCTCTTGGTCTGCACAGATTGGGTTATCACGTAGACCTTGCATCTTGTGCGTAGTTTCAGCCCAAATAGTACGTAGTTCAGTACGGTTACGCTCAATCACAACCGACTCACCAGACTTAATCACTAGCTCATCAGATGCCTCAACAGAACCAATTACGTGTGAACACGCTTCTAGACCGTTTGCTGCAAGAGTAGAAAGAACAGCGTCTAGGTCGTCGTTGCGAACTTGGATTACCGCACCTAACTCTTCATTGAATAGTGCTGCTAGTGTGTCTTTGCCTAAAGCTTCAATGTTTGCATTAACACCACAGTGACCTGCGAATGCCATTTCAGCAAGAGTTACGAATAGACCACCGTCGCCTTTATCGTGGTAAGCCACAACTTGGTCGTTAGCCACAAGAGCTTGAACACCTTCGTAGAAACCTTTTAGTTGCGCTGCGTTGTCTACGTCTGCTGGCTTGTCACCAAGCTGCTTGTAAACTTGCGCCAGTGCCGTTGCACCTAGACGGTTTTTGCCGTTACCTAGGTCGATAAGAACTAGTGAAGTATCACCTTTGTCAGTGCGAAGCTGAGGCGTAATCGTCTTACGAACATCTTCAACACGCGCAAACGCAGTGATAACAAGAGATAGCGGAGACGTTACTTCTTTCTGCTCGCCATTCTCTTCCCACTTAGTCTTCATCGACATTGAGTCTTTACCCACAGGGATAGTTAGACCCAGTGCCGGACATAGCTCTTCACCCACGGCTTTAACCGCTTCGTAAAGACCTGCATCTTCACCTGGGTGACCAGCTGGAGACATCCAGTTAGCTGACAATTTAATGTGTTTGATATCGCCGATGTTCGTCGCTGCGATGTTAGTGATTGCTTCACCAACCGCTAGACGAGCTGACGCGCCAAAGTCTAGAAGAGCTACTGGCGTACGCTCACCAAGAGACATCGCCTCACCATGGTAAGAGTCGTAGCTTGCTGCTGTTACTGCGCAGTTTGCTACAGGAACCTGCCATGGGCCAACCATTTGGTCACGAGCCACAAGGCCGGTTACCGAGCGGTCACCGATAGTGATAAGGAATGTTTTCTCTGCCACTGTTGGTAGGCGAAGAATACGGTCAACCGCTTCGTTTAGTTCGATACCAGAACGGTCAATCGCTGGGTTGTTTGCTTTTAGCGTTTTCGCGTCACGGTGCATCTTAGGCGTTTTACCTAATAGGATGTCCATTGGCATATCGATTGGCGTGTTGTCGAAGTGTGAATCTTCTAATTTAAGATCACGTTCTTCAGTTGCTTTACCAACCACTGCGTACGGTGCACGTTCACGCTTACAAATCGCATCGAACGTTGCCATGTCTTTATCAGCAACCGCCATTACATAACGCTCTTGAGATTCGTTACACCAGATCTCAAGTGGGCTCATGCCCGGCTCATCATTTGGCACGTCACGTAGGTTAAAGATACCGCCACGCTCGCCATCGTCGACTAGCTCAGGAAGTGCATTCGAGATACCACCCGCGCCCACATCGTGGATAAATGCGATTGGGTTCGCATCACCAAGCTGCCAACAACGGTCGATAACTTCCTGACAACGACGCTCCATCTCTGGGTTTTCACGTTGTACAGAAGCAAAATCTAAGTCTTCAGAAGAAGAACCAGAATCCATTGAAGATGCAGCACCGCCACCAAGGCCGATGTTCATTGCAGGACCGCCAAGAACGATCAGGCTTGCACCTACTGGGATCTCTTTCTTCTGAACATGATCATCACGAATGTTACCTAGACCACCAGCGAGCATGATTGGCTTGTGGTAACCACGTACTTCTTCACCTGCGTGAGAGTTTACTTTCTCTTCGTAAGTACGGAAGTAACCTAATAGGTTTGGACGACCAAATTCGTTGTTGAATGCTGCACCACCAAGAGGGCCTTCAAGCATGATATCCAAAGCAGTAACGATACGGCTCGGCTTACCAAAGTCTGTTTCCCAAGGTTGAACGAAGTTCGGGATCTTAAGGTTAGATACAGAGAAAGCAACCAGACCTGCTTTTGGCTTACCGCCAATACCAGTTGCGCCTTCATCGCGGATTTCACCGCCTGAACCTGTTGATGCACCCGGCCATGGAGAGATTGCTGTAGGGTGGTTGTGCGTTTCAACTTTCATCAAGATATGTGTTTTTTCTTGGTGGTAGTTGTACTGGCGAGTTTCTGGATCTGGGAAGAAACGACCCACTTCAGAACCTGTCATTACCGCTGCGTTATCTTTATAAGCAGACAGAACGTGCTCTGGTGTCGTTTCAAAGGTGTTCTTAATCATCTTGAACAATGATTTTTCTTGCTTAACGCCATCGATAGTCCAATCAGCGTTAAAGATCTTGTGACGACAGTGCTCTGAGTTCGCTTGTGCAAACATCATTAGTTCGATGTCAGTCGGGTTACGACCTAGCTTCTCGGTGAAGCTTTCAAGAAGGTAATCGATCTCATCTTCTGCAAGTGCAAGACCTAGGGTAACGTTTGCTTTTTCAAGCGCTTTACGTCCGCCAGTTAATAGGTCAACTTCCGCATAAGGAGCAGGCTCAGCCACGCTAAATAGTGCCGCCGCTGACTCGAAGTCAGTGAAAACCACTTCCATCATACGGTCGTGCAGGATTGCTTTCAGCTCAACAAGTTGAAGCTCAGAAAGTTCAGCAGAGGTTTCAATGTAGAAAGCAGTACCGCGCTCTAGACGTGACACTTTAGCCAGTCCACAGTTGTGTGCGATATCTGTTGATTTTGAAGACCAAGGCGAGATAGTGCCCGGGCGTGGCGTTGCAAGCAGCAGTAAACCTTCAGGTTCATGCTCTTCAATCGTTGGACCGTAAGTCAGTAGCTTTTCTAGCTTCTCAACTTCAGACTCATCTAGGTCTGCCGTTAGATCAGCAAAGTGGGCAAACTCAGCGTAAATACCTGTTACAGGTAAGCTTAATTCACGACAAAGCTCTAAAAGCTTGTTAACACGAAACTCAGATAGAGCTGGGGAGCCACGCAAAATTCTCATGTGCTTAGGTCTCTTATGCAGTTGATTAAGGTAGTATTGGAATAAATTCAGTGGGTTATAGGAACAACCTAACTGTTTTCTTCGAAGCTATTCCCGAAGGTTGCCAAACCTATGCCGATTCCACCTCTTCAATGCGAGCGCATTATAAAGCATTTCTTTTTGTGACGTAACACCAAAAGCAACCGTTTGCGTGATTTTTTTTATCTTTATGCGTAAATGGTACTTTTGCTGCATTTATCAGCACTTTTACAACTGTTTAAATAAACCTGCTTTGCCAGCCTTGCGGGGTTTGGTATAAAGGGGCTTCCACTTTTCGAGATTTCATTTTGATGCCTAAATTTACGCTCATCTTTTCGTCTAAGTTCCTTCTGCTTGCCATTGCCCTAGTTGGGTTGGCTGGATGCCAGATTGAGTCAGAACCTAAAAGTGTCCTTGAGCAGATACGAGAGCGAGGCGTTCTTCGCGTCGGCACCCTAAATAACCAACTCTCTTATTACATTGGTCCCGATGGCCCTGCTGGTTTGGATTACGAGTTAGCTCGTGAATTTGCGCAGGAGCTTGGTGTACAGCTTGAGATTAAACCCGCTTACCGTTTATCCGGCCTCTTTCCAGCCTTAAAGAAAGGCGAGATCGATCTTATCGCGACAGGGTTAACGCAAAACAATAACCTGACACGCGCTTATCGCGCCGCGCCCGCCTATTACTATGTAAGCCAGCAAGTGGTGTATAAAAAAGGACAGTGGCGCCCAAGAAACCTTCAACAACTGATCAAGTTCGAGAATAAGCGTCAAGCTGATTTCGTAAAAGCACAAACTGAATCAGAAGAAACGGCATCTACCGAAACATTGACGCCATCTTTGGTGGTAGTGAAGGACTCACATTTTGAGCCAACGCTAAAACAGATCCAGAACAAGCACGATGACTTTATCTACGATGCAATAGGTAATGCTGACATCAATGACCTGCTAAAAGAAGTGTCGACTGGTGAACGCTTGTTTACTGTTGCGGACTCGATTGAGCTGTCACTCGCACAACGTTTATACCCAGACGTAGCCTTAGCTTTTGAACTGACAGAAGATCAACCTATCTCTTGGTATTTACAGAAATCTGAAGATGAAAGCCTTTATGCATTACTGATTGAGTTCTTTGGTAACCTAAAACAGTCTGGTGAACTGGCTTCACTGGAAGAGAAGTACATCGGCCATATCGGCACTTTTGATTACGTTGATACTCGTGCATTTATCCGTGCATTGGATAGCAAGCTGCCAAAATGGTCGCCGCTATTTCAGAAATATTCTCAAGAATTTGACTGGCGCTTGATTGCCGCTTTAGCATACCAAGAGTCACACTGGAATCCTGTCGCACGCTCTCCAACCGGTGTTCGAGGCATGATGATGTTGACGCTACCAACCGCGAAGAGCGTTGGTGTAACCAATCGTCTCGATCCGAAACAGTCGGTACAAGGCGGTGTTGAATACCTGCGTCGTATCGTGAATCGAGTACCAGATTCAATCACCCAACACGAGAAGATCTGGTTTGCGCTTGCCTCATATAACGTAGGTTACGGGCACATGATGGATGCTCGTCGCTTAACCAAAGCACAAGGCGGTGATCCTGATGCTTGGGGTGATGTGAAAGACAGGCTTCCTCTGCTAAGACAGAAGAAGTACTACAGCAAAACTCGTTACGGGTATGCGCGTGGTGATGAAGCAAGGAATTACGTTGAGAACATTCGCCGTTATTATCAGAGCATTATTGGCCATGTAAATAAGCGTAATAAAGAGGAAGAAGCGAGCCTTGAAGGTTTGGTCGTTATCCCACCTCTAGAGGTATCAGATGCTGAATCAACAATCAGTGAAACTGAATCCGCAGTGAACGACGCTGAGTCTTCCAAATAAAAGAAAAAGAGCAATGCCATTTAGCATTGCTCTTTTTTATTGCATCACGATAAATGACCAAAACAAACAAAACGCCTGCGATATCCAGAGTGTCATATTGCAGTAACAATCGAACTTTATAACGTCACACCATAAGCGACATAATGCTCTGTTGCATTCAGCTCTTAGCCATCACGATAGTGGTTCAGAAAGCCAACGCTAAGTTCGTGGCAAAGCTTATAAGCAAATAACCACTATAATTAAAACTGAAGTCATACTTACAAAGCCAGACGACAAATAGGAAATCGTTGAAATGATGAAGAACAAACTGAAATCGAAACGCCTTGATAAGACCGTTGCTGCCAACCGTCGTAAGCGTATGCTTTCAAATAATAAGAAGAAGATCATTTGGCGCAACCGTGCTTTCATGCAGATGATTGCTGAGTAAAAGTAATGACCAACTAAGTTTGCTTGGCACTCTTATGATTGAGAGTGCCGAAAGATCGCTGCTATTTTTTGTTACAGACCTTGTTCTTGTTACTGACCTTATTCTTATTACTTGCCTTGTCAGATTCTAAACGCTGCTCTTCCTGCAAACGCTCAAGCTTTCGCTTCTCTTTGATCTCTTTTCTACGGCGCTTAAAAAACGCCTGTAATTGTTCACGACACTCTTCCTCTAACAAACCATGCTCAACATCGGCATAGTGGTATGAGGCTTGGCTTTCAAAGAGATTCAATACCGTACCCGCCGCACCCGCTTTTAAGTCTGGAGCACCAAACACAATGCGCTTTACTCGGCTGTGTAATAAGGCACCCGCGCACATTGGGCAAGGTTCTAAGGTGACATACAAGGTGGTATCAAGTAAGCGATAGTTTTCCAAGGCTTGACCTGCTTTACGCAAGGTTTCGATTTCTGCATGTGCGGTTGCATCGTGGCAGCCAATCGAGCGGTTCCATCCTTCAGAGATAACCTCCCCATCTTTCACTAGAACAGCACCAACGGGAACCTCTCCCTCTTTTTCTGCTTGCTTAGCTACCTCGATGGCGCGTCGCATGAAGATTTCATCTTGAGGGCTGAATTGGTAGTCTGACAAAGGGAGCTCCAGAAAACAAAGGATAAAAACGAAAATAGGTATGCGGTGAAGCATACCTAATCTTCGTGATAATGAACAATAAAGAGATAAGAGGCAATGAACAATCGCCGCTTACTGATTAGGCGGATCGCTAGCTATTGGCGCCTTCTATGTCATCGGCTATTTGCGTCGCTTTGATACTCACAATTCGATTGTTCTCAACAGAGATAACTTCAAACTGCCACTGCTGGTATTGAACAACTTCACCGGCATCAGGTAAGCGCCCTATTAACCAAGTCACTAGGCCATTCAACGTTTGGAAGCTCTCGCTTTCACCCTCAAAATCCGACAGCTCTAAGCGGTTTTTCAGTTCACTGATAGGAATCAATCCATCCACCAGCAATCCATCTTCCACTTGCTCTGTCCAAAGATCTTTAGGGTTGTTCGATAACTCACCAGCAATCGCCTCTAGGATATCGTAATGAGTCACAAGGCCTTGAACATCGCCATATTCATCAACAATGAATGCCATCTCTGTACCCGACTCTTTAAAATAGCCAAGTAGACGTAAAGCCTTCATCGATTCAGGAACATAGATCGGAGAGCGAGATAGCCCCATGATCACTTGAATGTTTAAATTGCCCGCCTGATTCAATAAGGCTTTGGCTGACACCGTACCGACCACTTTATTGAGGTGGTCTTGGCACAATGGAAACACACTATGCTTTGAACTGCGCAGCTTTTTAAATATCTGCTCAACCGGTTGGCTAATATCCAGAAAGTCGACGTCTCGACGTGGCGTCATCAACGAGCTCACCAAACGGTCATCAAGCTGTAAGATATTGCGAATCATCTCTTGCTCGCCACGTTCAATCACACCAGATTCCGAGCCTTCTTTCACGAGTGCATGAATATCATCTTCCGTCACACTGTCTTCTTCGCCACCACGTCCCATTAACTTGAGAATACCTTCCGTAGAAGCAGACAACGCAAACACAAACGGCGTCGCAATTTTAGATAACCAGAAGACAGGCAGCGCGACTAGCACAGCAATGTTTTCAGCTTGAGATTGAGCAAAACGTTTTGGCACTAGCTCACCTACAACAATCGCGAAGTAAGTAATACCCACAACGACTACCGTGGTAGACAGGATATTCGCTTGTGTTGGATCGAGTCCCCACAGTTCAAGTTGAACGGCCAGTGGAGCAGAAAGCGTCGCCTCACCCACAATACCGCTGAGTAGGCCGATTACCGTAATACCGATTTGAATGGTTGAAAGGAAGCGGGTTGGATTTTCTTTGAGCTCAAGAGCAACCTGAGCGGAGCGATGTTTTTCGGCTAAGCGTTTCAGCCGACTATTCTTTGCTGCTACCAGTGCAATCTCTGACATGGCAAACAGACCATTTAAAACAATTAACCCTACTAAAAGCAGAATCTTCATGTGGCTTGGATTTCCTAAATTTACCGGCCAACAATTAGCCGTAATCCGGAGTATAAGCTGAGTGCCTTTATTTTGAATATAAAAAGTTTTGGATATAGAAAGTTTGGGATATAAAAAGTCTTGGCTATAAAAATCTTGGATAAAAAAAACAGAAAAAAATAGCAAAAAAAAGCCCGCACATTTCGGTGCGGGCTTAGCAATGAATAAAGCTTAATTTTGCTTAGTTCAATCTTACATTGTGTAAGTGTAAGGAGCTTGGATACCTAGCGGGATACCAAGAGCCCAGTAACCTAGCAAGAAGATAGACCAACCGATTAGCATAGCAATCGAGAATGGCATCATTAGAGAAGCTAGAGTACCGATACCTGTCGACTTAACGTAACGTTGACAGTAAACAACAACCAGTGGGAAGAACACCATCAGTGGAGAGATGATGTTAGACACTGAATCGCCTACACGGTAAGCCGCTTGAGATAGCTCAGGAGAGATACCCACAACCATTAACATAGGAACTAAGATAGGACCAATCAGTGCCCACTTAGCTGAAGCTGAACCTACAAGAAGGTTAACTGAAGCCGTTAGTAGAATCATACCAACAACCGTTGCTTCACCAGGAAGATCCATTGCTTTCAAGCCTTCAGCACCGTAAAGCGCCAACATAGTTCCGATGTTTGATTGAGCAAATGCTGATAGGAACTGAGCACAGAAGAACGACATTACAATGTATGCGCCCATCGTTGCCATCGTCTCAGACATTGCTTTGATAACATCATTACTATTCTTGAATGTACCCGCTACACGGCCGTAGACGATACCCGGAATAATAAACAGGATGAAAATCAGAGGAACGATAGACTTCATTACTGGTGCTGAGAACGCCGTTAGTTCGCCTTCTGGTGAACGAAGTGCTGAGTTTTCAGGCATTAGAGCCGCGATAAGCAGACCAATACCGGCAACCATTGCCCAACCAGCGAATTTGAATGCTTTAGATTCAATGGCTGTAAATGTACCTAGATCAGGTGCTTGTTCTGCATCTTCATCGACAGGCGTATTAGCAAGACGAGGCTCGATGATTTTCTCTGTAACGTACCAACCAATTGCCACAATTAGAATTGAAGACAAACCAGTAAAGAAGATGTTCGCTAGAGGGTTGATCACATATGCAGGGTCAAGAACGTTTGCCGCTGTTTGAGTGAAACCTGCTAGTAGCGGATCAATACCCGAAGGAATGAAGTTCGCTGAGAAACCACCGGATACACCAGCAAACGCTGCTGCAATACCCGCTAGAGGGTGACGACCCGCAGCGTGGAAGATGATACCGCCAAGAGGGATTACTAGAACGTAACCTGCATCTGCTGCTGTGTGAGACACGATAGCAACAAGGATTAGCATTGGCGTTAGCAACTTAGCTGGCGTGAAATTCAGCATCTTCTTAAGGCCAGTCGTAATGAAGCCTGAAGAGTCAGCAACGCCAACACCTAGCATAGCAACAAGTACGATACCTAGCGGTGCAAAGCCTGTGAACGTGGTAACCATATTCGCTAGGAAGCTAGCAAGCGCTTCACCAGTAAGTAGGTTGTTTACTTCTAGAGCAGCACCCGTTTGAGGGTTGATTAGGTCGAATGAAAGGTTCGACAAAAGTGCAGATGCTACCCATACAATAACTAGAGCCCAGAAGAACAAAATTGCTGGATCTGGAATTTTGTTGCCGGCGCGTTCAATGAAGTTTAGAAAGCGGTCCATACCACTGATCTTCTCAGTCGATGGTGCTTTTTTTACGGCTTGGTTACTCATGGTAACTCCATATGTGATGTTGTTTGTTTAGGCCTAATATAAGTTTTGACCATGGCCTATTGGTACAGCACATATTCTATTAAAGTCGCTGTTAAAAAGCACAAGGTTCCACATCATTTTCCATAAATGGAGACATATTTTGCAAAAATACTGTACAACAGCAACAATATAAAAACACAAAAAACACCATTCCATATACAGAGTTTTAACTGGCACGTAAACAATGTCCGAGGAGTGAAAACTATCAGTAAAGGAGAAGCGTAGGGCTTGGCATGCAGTAAACGTTTGCTTAATAGATCAATCAAATTCACTGTATTTGGAGAGCATAGTTTCGAGGCGAATGCTTTGCGCACGGTTCATGCGATCTTGCCATGCAACAGTCACCGTAATGTTTTTCAAAGCGTGAGACAAGGCACCACTGGCATTTGTCACCTCACAGCTCATCGTATACCCAGAGCCCGACAAACCAGATAAAGGATCCGAACTTGTCGCATTGCGACAGTAGTCCGCTTGATTGAGATCCGTAAAAAGGATTAACCCTACAGCTCCCCCCACATCCGATACACGAGTTCGATAATACTCCATCTGCCTTTCAGCAAAGTGAAGCGCTTCTACACTGTGCAGCGCGTAATCCGATTTTTGTTCTGCATAGACCTGTAGCTTAACCAACCCTAGCGAAGCGATACCGATCAATAGAAAAGAGATCAGGACCTCTATCAAGCTAAAACCTGAATGTTTATAAGTCATTCCATGATCCCTTTTTCCATTTGGCTTTCAAAGGAACACTATGGGGGTTGTATTCGCCTGTGTAATCTAAGTTAATCGAACCTTGAATTGTCGATAACCCGCCTACTGAATCAAAGAACATCCCTCCCTTGGGAAAAAAAGAAGCAAATCCAATATAAACCGAATTGCTCTGCACTAAGCCGGCGATAGGTATCGTATTTGGAACTTTGGCCCATAAGCCGCTCAATAGGTCCGTATCAACATCAGGTGAGGCTGGTTCGTCGTATATGATCATATCATTTAGGTGATAAAAGGAACCATCAAACACACTTGCATTACCGTTCGCAACGATGCCATCTTGAATCACTAATGAACGTGGAGTAATAACACCGGGGATAGGTTCTACCACATTAATTGGTGGGTGATAGACCACGCAATCACCTATCACCCACACCTTATCTTTGCCACTAGTAAAGGCGTTATTAATCGCTTGGCTACACTTATTACCTTGATACTTCCCATTGACTAAATCAATGTGCTTGGGGGGAGATACAGTCCTGTCAATGAGGTCAATCACATGATAATCACGCTTAATCTGGTCAATATTTTCTGGCGTTTTAGATACCCCAAAGTAATTAGAGAAAGTATCGATGGCTGGGTCAAATTTGAAATCTGATTGAAAAGCATTTGAAGGCAATGACCCAACTGAATCAATGGTTGCATTGCGGCTAATATCGGTTGTCGGTTGGCAAGACTCAAAGGTAGGAAAAGGAGGGAGGCCGCCCGTAGGTGTGATTGTCTTTAAACGCCCGCCGCCTTGGTTTTTATAGATCACACTATCTAAGAACCGAACAGACACACATTCGTTAATACCACCGACCGCAGTAAGACTAATATCTGGGGTAATATCGATATTGTGATCAGAAATAAACTCCAAACTCGAATTGGTTTGCATCGCCCCTAGCCCCGACGAATTGTTAAAACTTATCTCTTTGTTCAGAGATAAATAGTGAGCACTCGACACCAATATATTCGGTGTTAGGTTATCTGATTTCAACGTAAGGACTTTCGACTGCTGACAGTGATTCATTAAATCATTGGGAATTGCCGTGAGATCATTTTCAGCTATATAGGTAAAACCACACTCCAACCCAGCCTCGGCGTTCCAATGAGCTTTGCGAACTTGAACTTCATTCTGCGCGACCTTAATTTGATGAAAAACACTGCGATAGGTGCCCAAAGTAACAATTAAAGCACTCAACACTAAAACAGATGTGATTAACAACGTAGCTACTCCAGCTTGCTGCTTTACCGAGGTCATTGCCAATTCCTTTGCTTAACGGTTATAGCGACGCCTTTAGAGATCCCAGCACTCGGAATTGACGCAACAATATTCAAATCAGTGAGCGTAGTGCTCACCCCATTTTTGCTCAACACTTGTGAGGATATTGATAAATCGTCGACGGAAATAATGCTATCGTCGAAAAGTGAGTAGCATGAGGTAACTTGATCATGGGCTAAAATGTTCCCTGGAGTAAGAACGCCCTTTTCACAAACTTTCAATCGAGTCCCCTCCTTTTTATACACGATATTCCTGTAATTTTTTCCGTCAGTTGCTCCCTCTTTCAAATAGACGAACCCCACCTCAACACCACCGCTAACATGAATCGTATTAACGGCATCTAATAGCTTCAGGGATTCACCATTTGAACCATCGTAGCCTGCTCGTTGAATATCTTCTTTCATTACCTGCATCGTGCTCGTAAGGTTTTGCAGCAGCAATAGCTCAATGCCTTTATCTTTGGCTATTCTGTGCCCCGTCATAAATACACTGCCGATAATAGCAATCGCGAATACACCAATAACGGAGGTGACCATCAGTTCAATGAGAGATGCGCCCTTTTGCTTTCGCAAGCTTCTGCTGCGGGCCTTAGCAAGCATAGTAACCATACTGAGCGCCTGATTCGCCGCACACTTTAATTCGCCCCGGAGGGCTAGATAGTTTAATCAAAAGCCGGTCGGTTGAAGCTCTTTTAGGAGCCAAGTAAATCGTACCTCTGGCAGGCCTTCCTCTTACACTTTCAAAGCTGATTTTTGAGCCTGTATAGTTATGAGAAAACGATAAATCTCGAAACGGTTCTCCCGACAACATCAGCAATGTATCACCAGACAGATCTTCCGTAGGCTTCAACCATACTGTCCACTCCCCCGTAGATTGCTCTTCATTTTTAGCCGTCGAGAAATGTACCCAGAGTTTTTGATTTCTTTTCACAGACTCAGACTTTGCCTGTACTAAGAAACCATTCAACTCCCCAGCAAGGCGCTGTATCTTGACTGTTTGGGTGACTGAACTAAAACTCGGAGCAGCCGTCGCTACCAATATCGACAGTATAGACACCGTTATTAACAGCTCTAATAAAGTAAACCCGCGAGTCATTTCCCAAATCCCTATGTAATCAGGTGCGTAATCATATTTAATCTTGCACCGATGCTACCACCCGAGAAAAATGGACAGGGTTATGAAAGGAAACTACTCGTGAAGATTCGAATAAAAAGATGTAACAACAACAATTTAAGTATGAAAGGAATGACACTGATCGAATTATTGATCGCTGTTGCCATTGTAGGAGTACTCAGTGCAATAGCTTATCCAAGCTACACAAGCCATGTTTTAAAATCGCATCGAATGACAGCGATAGGAGATATGGCAAAAATTCAACTTGAACTTGAGAGTGCTTACGCCGGAAATTATGCCACGGCTGCTGGAAACATAGTTTCTGGAGGGACGTGCTCGTTTTGCGATACCGATACAAGCAGGTACACACTAACAATTTCGGCTAGCAGCACCTCATACTCCATTCAAGCTGAACCACACGCACCACAGACAAATGATGACTGCTTAGACTCACCGACTGATATTCTGGAGCTACATCACTCAGGTGTTTCAGAGCCTCAAGCGTGTTGGAAGTAACAAGAAGAGACACTAAAGCCTCTAGGGGGTGATCTGAAAAATTTCGATTATTTTTGCTATGAGCTTCTTTTATACCAATCAAAAAACACAAATCTATAGACACAAAAAAGCCTGCTACATGAGCAGGCTTTTCTACTTTTATCATTAAATTGAAGTATCAATAATTTAAATATCAACAACTTAACGTGTCAATAACCTATTTATCTAATCAGTTGATTACTTAGTTAGGTCATCAAAGAAGTTTTTCACGCCGCTGAAGAAACCTTCAGATTTTGGCTTGTGCTTGCTTGCCGCTTCACCACAACATGTTTCTTCAAATTCACGCAGTAGTTCTTTTTGACGAGAGCTTAGCTTAACCGGTGTTTCAACCACTAGCTTAACGATTAGGTCACCCACACCGCCGCCACGAACGCCTTTCACGCCTTTGCCACGCATACGGAACATACGGCCCGTTTGTGTCTCTTCTGGCACTTTAAGGTTTACACGGCCATCGAGTGTTGGAACTTCAACTTCACCACCTAAAGCAGCCATAGAGAAGCTTACTGGCACTTCGCAGTAAAGGTTGTTGCCGTCACGCTCAAAGATATTGTGCTCTTTTACGTGTACTTGTACGTACAAGTCGCCAGCTGGAGCGCCGTGTTCCCCTGCTTCGCCTTCGCCAGATAGACGAATGCGATCACCAGTATCAACACCTGCTGGGATCTTAACGTTAAGCGTTTTCGTCTTCTGTTTGCGACCTTGGCCATGACATGAGTTACATGGGTCTTTGATGATCTTGCCTTTACCATTACAAGTAGGACAAGTCTGTTGAACCGCAAAGAAACCTTGGCGCATTTGTACCTGGCCGTGGCCATGACAAGTACCACACGTTTGTGCAGAAGAACCCGCTTTAGCACCGCTACCATCACAAATGTCACATTCAACAAGTGTTGGTACTTCAATCTCTTTAGATACACCACGAACGGCTTCTTCTAGAGAAAGCTCCATGTTGTAACGCAAATCAGAACCACGTTGTGCACGCGCTTGACCACCACCACGACGACCGCCGCCGAAGATATCGCCAAATACGTCACCGAAGATATCGCCGAAGTCACCTTGGCCACCGCCGCCGTAACCGCCGCCACCCATGCCACCTTGTTCAAAAGCTGCGTGGCCGTATTGGTCGTAAGCTGCTTTCTTTTGAGCATCGGTTAGGATCTCGTACGCTACTTTTACTTCTTTAAATTTGTCTGCTGCGCTGTCATCACCCTGATTACGGTCCGGGTGGAATTTCATCGCTAAGCGTTTGTACGCTTTTTTAATATCGCGCTCTGATGCATCGCGGCTTACGCCTAATACTTCGTAAAAATCACGTTTTGACATGTTCTAGGTCACCAAAATAATTGCTACTGCCGAATGATCACTTCAGCAGTCTGTGTATCAATCTAGATAAAAGTTCTGTCGGCTGAAACGCCGAATAAAGCTATTATCTAGATCGACAAGTCTAAATACAAATTTACGGGCGTGAGAGTTACCTCTGACGCCCGTATATTTAGAAATCGAAAAACGACTTTTCTAAGCTAAAACACGTTAGTTCAAGGAGAAGGCACGGAGCTTACGGATGTAAGTGAGTACCTTCGACGTAGAAATCACGTGTTATAGCGACGAAAAATTACTTTTTGTCGTCTTTAACTTCTTCAAACTCCGCGTCTACCACGTCGTCGTCTTGCTTAGGTTGTTCACCAGCGTCAGCACCAGCTTGTTCAGCTTGAGCTTTCTGTTGAGCAATTTCCATTAGCTTTTGAGCTGCTTGCATAAGTTCTTGAACTTTAGCGTCGATAGCTTCTTTGTCGTCACCAGACTTAACTGATTCTAGAGCTTCGATAGCTGCTTCGATTTTAGCTTTCTCGTCTGAAGGTAGAGCTTCACCAGCTTCTTCTACTTGCTTCTTAGTGCCGTGAATCATTTGGTCAGCTTGGTTACGTGCAGTTACTAGCTCTTCGAACTTCTTGTCAGCTTCTTTGTTAGCTTCTGCTTCTTGAACCATTGCTTCGATCTCTTCCTCAGACAAACCGCCTGATGCTTGGATAGTGATCTTCTGCTCTTTACCTGTCGCTTTATCTTTAGCAGATACGTTCAGGATACCATCAGCATCTAGGTCGAATGTTACTTCAACTTGTGGCATGCCACGTGGTGCTGGTTGGATACCTTCTAGGTTG
>NZ_AJZM02000077.1 GCF_000272405.2 Vibrio tasmaniensis 1F-187 | reverse complement strand
CAACGTATTTTAGGACGAGACATTCATATATGAAGCGATAAGCCAAAGCACCTAGAATACATAAGCGACACCGACGTTAGCGGCCATGTTAATGCCACTTTCAAGTATTGGGCTATTTTCAATATTACCTTCAAGGTTGGTATATCGCACACCGCCGGTTACTCGAACATTTGGCGTCACATGCAGATAACCACCTAAGCCAATAAAGTATTGGCCATCCCAGTCAGCGTCAAATTCATCTAAATTGGTTCTCGCCGCTTCCGATGAACTCACTCCGTACAGGTGATTATTCAAACGCTTACTGTTATACGAGTAACCAATAGATGGTGTAATCGCCCAGCCATTACGACGAATTGATAGGCGCCATGCCGCTTCTGCATAGATGCCATTGTGCCTAAACCCTAAGTCTGAGCCCGCTGTCGCTTCAAACATACCGACCAATGTAATCACTTGATAGCTTACACCTCCCAACACCGACGCTTTACGCTCATCTAACTTCTGGATATCAGCATTATCAGAGTCACTTGGCTTTAATGTTCTTGGATCATAAACCGCTCTAAACACAATATTCTGTGGTGAACCTGCAGGTAGCAAGCGATAACCCGCACTGAATCCACGCATGAAAAAATGCTCACCTTCATAACCAATCATGGGAATCACCGTACGATTTGACGGCGTCTCTTTATAGACAGCAGGAGAATAAGAGGCGGCAACGCCCAGTGACCACTGCGATATTTTTGCATGCGTTGCTGTCGAAGCCAGTAACGCCACACTGATAGCCACTATTTTTAACCCATTATTCTTCACTATATTTACCTATTTATTGAGCAACTTTGGATAACGTTGCGCATTATATGGTACTTCATTCCAGAAAATCAATAGAGCTCAGTGATACATCTAATACACATAAATCCAGTGTGAGTATTGTTAAGCGACCTAAAATCACAAAACAAACGGTTAGATCCGCTCGAATGTAAAATAATTCGATTCCACACGCCTCAAGTTGCCTATTGCGCTCGCTACGTTTTTCACACGCAAAATTGTAAATAAATACATAATTGTTAAGCAAAATTGTCGAAGCGGGTCTAACCTTAAAATGTAGGGAGAGCCTATTTTTCAATCGCTCGTCAGTTTTGACTGGTTAACAAGGGGAATGTGACTATGAGTATTTTTGACCACTATCAATCACGTTATGAAGCAGCCAAGGAAGAAGAGCTGACATTGCAAGAGTTCTTAGGGCTGTGTAAAGACGATAAAAGTGCTTACGCGAATGCTGCCGAGCGCTTATTACTCGCCATTGGCGAACCGGAGGTCATTGACACTGCTCAAGACCCTCAACTAAGTCGTATTTTCTCGAACCGTGTCATCTCACGCTACAGTGAATTTAAAGATTTCTACGGCATGGAAGACGCGATTGAACAGATTGTTTCTTATCTAAAACATGCAGCGCAAGGTTTAGAAGAACGTAAGCAAATCCTTTATCTACTTGGCCCTGTGGGCGGTGGTAAATCATCCCTTGCTGAAAAACTCAAGGCACTGATGCAAAAGCTACCAATCTATGTGCTGTCTGCCGATGGTGAGCGAAGCCCAGTGAATGATCACCCCTTCTGTCTATTTGACGTAAACGAAGATGGCGATCTTTTGAAACAAGAGTACGGAATAGAGAAACGTTACATACGCTCTATCATGTCACCTTGGGCAGCGAAACGCCTCCATGACTTCGGTGGTGACATCTCCAAATTCAAAGTCATCAAACTGCGCCCTTCTATTCTCGACCAAGTTGCAATTGCGAAGACAGAGCCTGGTGATGAGAACAACCAAGATATCTCGTCTCTGGTTGGTAAAGTCGATATTCGTAAGCTTGAGCACTTCTCTCAAGATGATCCCGATGCCTATAGTTACTCTGGTGCGCTGTGTAAAGCAAACCAAGGTGTTATGGAGTTCGTAGAGATGTTCAAGGCGCCAATCAAAGTCTTGCACCCACTTCTAACGGCAACGCAAGAAGGTAACTTCAACGGTACCGAAGGGCTCTCTGCACTGCCATTTGACGGTATGATTCTAGCTCACTCAAACGAATCCGAGTGGCAGACCTTCCGTAACAACAAAAACAACGAAGCCTTTCTCGACCGTGTGTACATTGTAAAAGTCCCTTACTGTCTGCGCGTCTCTGAAGAAGTTAAGATCTATCAAAAACTGCTTGAGCACAGTGAGCTATCCAAAGCCCCTTGTTCGCCAAGCACACTCGATCTGCTATCGCAATTCAGCATCCTATCGAGATTGAAAGAGCCTGAAAACTCTTCTCTATTCTCAAAAATGCGGGTTTACGATGGTGAGACTCTAAAAGACACCGATCCAAAAGCGAAGAGTTACCAAGAGTACCGAGACTACGCAGGTGTTGACGAAGGCATGTCTGGGCTATCAACGCGTTTCGCCTTTAAGATCCTGTCTCGTGTATTTAACTTCGACCAAGCCGAAGTGGCTGCAAACCCGGTTCACTTGTTCTACGTGATTGAACAACAAATCGAACGTGAACAGTTCCCTCAAGAAACCGCTGAGAAGTATCTTGAGTTCTTGAAAGGATACCTAGTACCGCGTTACGTAGAATTCATTGGTAAAGAAATTCAAACCGCTTACCTAGAGTCTTACTCTGAGTACGGACAGAATATCTTCGACCGCTATGTCACCTACGCGGACTTCTGGATTCAAGACCAAGAGTACCGCGATCCAGAAACAGGACAGCTATTTGACCGTGCTTCTCTGAATGGTGAACTAGAAAAAATCGAGAAAACAGCTGGGATCAGTAACCCTAAAGACTTCCGAAATGAGATTGTGAACTTCGTGCTTCGTGCCAAAGCCAACAATAACGGTCAAAACCCAGTTTGGACGAGCTACGAGAAACTGCGCACTGTAATTGAGAAGAAAATGTTCTCTAACACAGAAGAGCTACTTCCTGTTATTTCGTTCAATGCTAAGACCTCAACGGATGATCAGAAAAAACACGACGACTTCGTTGCTCGTATGATGGAAAAAGGCTACACCGAGAAACAAGTGAGACTGCTATCTGAGTGGTACCTAAGAGTTCGTAAATCCTCATAACCAAACTGTATTGAGCTGCTCAATTGGGCAGCTCGTACAAACCAATAACTTTATACCCTAACGAACGAATAGCTTTAGTAAACTAATAACTCTTATACCCGAATAAAAAGTAGGATCGCAACATCAGCTGAGAGGGAGTTCTTATGGCACAATTTATCGATCGGAGGCTCAATGGCAAGAATAAGAGTGCTGTGAACAGACAGCGTTTCTTACGACGCCATAAAGAGCAAATCAAAGAATCTGTGGCCGATGCAGTCAACCGACGCTCAATCACCAATACTGAAACCGGTGAAGACGTCACTATTCCTCATAAAGACATCAAAGAGCCAAGCTTTCACCAAGGTCAAGGCGGCGTAAGAGAACGCGTTCACCCAGGTAATGACCAGTTCATCACGGGCGATAAAATTGAACGTCCTAAAGGTGGTGGTCAAGGCGGTGGCTCAGGCCAGGGTGACGCAAGCCCTGATGGCGAAGGCCAAGATGAATTTACCTTCCAAATTTCAAAAGATGAATATCTTGATATTCTCTTTGAAGATTTAGCTCTGCCTAATCTAGAGAAAAATCAGGTCAACAAAATCACTGAATGGAAAACACACCGTTCTGGTTACCAAAGCGCGGGGATTCCGTCTAACATCGCTATCGTTCGTTCACTGCAACAATCTCTGGCTCGTAGAACCGCGATGACAGCAGGTAAAAAGCGCGAGCTCAACCTACTGATGGAGCAACTTGACCAAGTAAAAATGACAGAACCAGCACAACCTTTCGAAGAGAGTCGCTTGAAAGAAGAGATTGCTGAGTTACGTAAAAAAATTGAAAGCGTGCCGTTCATTGACACCTTCGACCTGCGTTTTAAAAACTACGAGAAGCGCCCTATTCCATCTAGCCAAGCCGTTATGTTCTGTCTAATGGATGTATCTGGCTCAATGGATCAAGCCACCAAGGACATCGCAAAACGCTTCTACGTACTGCTTTACTTATTCCTCAATCGCACATATGAAAACGTCGATGTTGTGTTTATTCGTCACCATACTCAGGCTAAAGAAGTTGACGAACATGAGTTCTTCTATTCACAAGAAACTGGCGGCACGATCGTTTCTAGTGCACTGAAACTAATGAAAGAAATTGTCGCAGATCGTTATCCTGCTAATGAGTGGAATATCTACGCAGCACAAGCTTCTGATGGAGATAACTGGGCGGATGACTCGCCTCGCTGTAAAGAACTGCTGGTCAATACGCTATTGCCGACTTGCCAATATTACTCGTACATCGAGATTACGCGCCGTTCACACCAAACGCTTTGGCACGAGTACGAGAAGCTAGAAGCAAGCTTCGATAACTTCGCCATGAAGAACATTAAAACGGTGGATGATATTTTTCCTGTGTTTAGAGAACTGTTCCAGAAAGAGACAACGTAAGGGGGCTTGCCATGACAGCGAAATCAAACGTTGCAGAAAAAGACAAAGCGACACAGAAGAGAAACGACAAGATGCTGCCTGATGGTCCAGATTGGACGTTCAACCTCTTGGAACAATATCACGTAGAAATTAAGCGTGTGGCGCAGCATTACCGTTTAGACACTTACCCGAACCAGATTGAAGTGATTACCTCTGAGCAGATGATGGATGCTTACTCCAGCATTGGTATGCCCATCAATTACAACCACTGGTCTTTTGGTAAGAAGTTCATCCAGACAGAGCAAAACTACAAACACGGCCAAATGGGCTTAGCGTACGAAATCGTGATCAACTCAGATCCGTGTATCGCTTACTTAATGGAAGAGAACACGGTCACAATGCAGGCGCTGGTAATGGCTCACGCTTGTTATGGCCACAACTCTTTCTTTAAAGGCAACTACCTATTCCAAACCTGGACTGATGCAAGCTCAATTATCGACTATCTATTGTTCGCGAAAAAATACATTACTGATTGCGAAGAAAAATACGGTGTAGCTGAAGTCGAGAAACTTCTCGATTCTTGTCATGCTCTCATGAACTACGGCGTAGACAGATACAAACGCCCAGAAAAGATTTCCATTGCGGAAGAAACCGCAAGACAAGAAGAACGTGAAGCGTATCTGCAATCTCAAGTGAACGAACTTTGGAGAACGGTTCCTCAGAACAAAAGTAAGGAAGAAGAGACCAAGATACGTTTCCCTAGTGAGCCTCAAGAAAACATTCTGTACTTTATTGAGAAGAACGCCCCACTGCTTGAACCTTGGCAACGTGAGTGTGTTCGTATTGTTCGCAAGGTAAGCCAATACTTCTATCCTCAGAAACAAACTCAAGTAATGAATGAGGGCTGGGCAACCTTCTGGCATTACACCATTCTTAACCACCTTTACGACGAAGGCTTGGTGAGTGATAAGTTCATCTTAGAATTCCTACACAGCCACACCAGTGTGGTTGCTCAACCCGCCTACAATAGCCCTTATTTCAGCGGAATAAACCCTTATGCGCTTGGCTTTGCGATGTTTAGAGACATTCGACGTATCTGTGAAGAACCAACCGATGAAGACAAAGAATGGTTCCCTGAATTAGCCGGAAGTGATTGGTTAGAGGCGGTGCACTTTGCCATGCACAATTTCAAAGATGAAAGCTTTATCAGCCAATACCTTTCACCAAAAATCATTCGAGACTTTAAGTTGTTCTCTGTTCTCGACGACGACCGCAAAAACACCATTGAGATAAGCGCTATTCACGACGATCCGGGCTATCGCTTAATTCGTGAAAAGCTTGCGGCGCAGTACAATCTAAGCAACCTTGAGCCGAATATTCAGGTGTTTAATGTCGATGTTCGCGGTGACCGCTCGATGACACTGCAGTATGTACCTCACGGCCGTATCCCGCTTGATAAAGGCTACGACGAAGTGATGAAACATCTCTATCGCTTGTGGGGCTTTGATGTGATTTTGGAAGAGCTCAAAGATACGGGTCATAGAGAGATTCTGACTACTTGTCCAAAGCGTAATGACTATGGAGCCAAGATTTAATATCAATCACAGTAAGTCAGTGCTTGGTATAAAACTCCGCTCCCCCTACAACATAGTGGTCACCCACTCGGAAGTGGAGCAATAAAAAAGCGCATAAGTCTGATGACTTATGCGCTTTCTTTTTAAGGCTCAAACGTCTGCAAATGAACGTAAGGCACTAAACCTAGAACTAGAACTCAATAAGCTTAAACAATCGGCTTTTGACCACGTTCAATCAGCTTCATCAGCACGCTGTCTGCAGATTTACCTGCCACGCCCGCTAGTTTGTCTGAAAGCTTTTTCTTCTGTACGTAGTGAATCGCTAGAACTGTTTTGTCCTTACATGCCGCTACGACTAAATCATCAGAAGTGCTAATCTCATCCACCAGCCCAAGTTCATGCGCTTGTGTACCAAACCAGTGCTCACCCGTTGCTACTTTTTCAAGATCTAGCGCAGGTCGGTGGTCACGGATGAAATCTTTAAACAAACCATGAGTTTCCTCTAGCTCTTCTTTAAACTTCTCGCGTGCTTTATCGCTGTTCTCACCAAACATAGTAAGCGTGCGTTTGTACTCACCCGCCGTTAGCTGTTCGAACTCAATGTCATGCTTTTTAAGCAATTTATTGAAGTTTGGCAGTTGAGCAATAACACCAATAGAGCCAACAATAGCAAACGGTGCAGATACGATTTTGTCTGCGATACATGCCATCATGTAACCGCCACTTGCTGCGACTTTATCTACCGAGATAGTCAGAGGCAGACCTGCCGCTTTGATACGGTCAAGTTGAGAAGACGCCAGACCATAGCCGTGAACCATACCACCGCCAGATTCCAGTTTAAGCAATACTTCATCACCTTCACGAGCAACAGCCAGAACCGCCGTTACCTCTTCACGTAATGAAGCCACTTCTTTCGCATCAATGCTGCCATTAAAATCAAGAACGAATAGGTGTGGTTCACGCTTGCTATCAAGCTCACCCTCTTTCGCTGCTTTCTTCACTTCTTTGCCACGTGATTTTACTTTTTCTTTTTCCGCTTTCTTTTCTGCTTTATCACGTGCTTTGATGAAAGCATCATCATGCAAATGGTGCTCTAGTTGTTCAATCGTTTGTTTGTGATGCTCAGATAGGTTCGTGATTTCCAGCTCACCTTTAATTGCGCTTGATTTTCCACCCACAGATTTAGCTATCACTAAAATTGCAATGATGGCGATTACAACGGTCGCAATCTTGGCTAAAAACAAGCCGTAGTCCAACAAAAATTCCAATGTCATATCCCCTATTGTATGAATTAGTGTATTGTAACCATCTTGTCACGATTACCAAGAATTTCTCATCATTCCTGCGGTTATCTGTGTGATTAAACATCAATGGAATGACGAACATAATAAAAGAAAGAAGGATAAGCACAGTGGATTACCCAACCTCTACAGATGCCCTCAAAGATAAAGTAATTTTGGTTACAGGTGCCGGTGCTGGCATTGGTCGCCAAGCCGCGCTAAGTTTCGCTCAACATGGTGCAACTGTTATTCTGTTAGGCCGCAATGTCAAAAACCTTGAATTAATTTACGACGAAATCGAAAGCGCTGGTTACCCACAGCCTGCGATTATCCCATTGGATTTAAAAGGCGCGACAAAACAGAACTACATCGACATGGCTGAAACCATTGAATCACAGTTCGGTCGTTTAGATGGTCTACTGCATAACGCAGGTGTGCTTGGCACGTTAAGTCCATTCGATCAAATCGATGAAGAAACGTTTGATGGCGTCATGCAAATCAACGTTAAAGCTGAATTTCTAATGACTCAAGCGTTACTGCCTGTCATTAAGAAAGCGGAAGCGGGTCGTATTGTCTTTACCTCTTCAACGGTTGGTCACTCTGGCCGCGCGTTCTGGGGCACTTACGCGATTTCAAAGTTTGCTACAGAAGGCATGATGCAGATCTTAGCCGATGAGCTTGAAGGTACCGATATCCGTGTTAATGCGATTAATCCAGGCGGCACTCAAACACGCATGCGTGCAAAAGCGTACCCAGGTGAAGATGCGAACAAGTTAAAAACGCCACTCGACATCATCCCGCTGTATCTACACTTAATGAACCCAAGTGTGACAGACATTAATGGCCAATGTATCGACGCTCAACCTAAGTAGCTGATATTATGAGCAATAATAAGAAGTCGCTTTAATAGCGGCTTTTTTTGTATCTAAATCAACCATCTAATATTTAGTTCATCTGATTTTCGTCATTTTGCTTTGCATCTTTTTCATTGTCAAATATACTGTATAAATATACAGGTATTTAATTATGCATGAACTAATAAAAAACTTACAAGACCGCCAGCTAATCTGGACAGGGTTACAATCAACAACGCAAGGCAGCACCACTTCGACAGGCTATCCTCAATTGGATAAACAGCTTGATGGCGGCTTCCCGACGCACGGCGTTATTGAGGTTGAATCACAACAAGGGATCGGCGAACTTCGTCTACTCACTCCTTATTTAGCTCAACAAAAATCGCAGAAGTTGGCCATATTCATTAACCCGCCAGGGAAGATCTGTGCCGAGTTTTTTAGCAGCCAAGGCATTGAATTAGAGAATATTCTCGTTATTCAGCCTCAACGTGATCTCGATGCGTTATGGGCCGCAGAGCAGTGTCTCAAGAGTGGTGCCTGTCATTCTGTTTTGCTATGGGGAGCGGATCTAGAAATTCACCAAACCAAGCGCCTACAAGCGGCAAGCGAAACGGGCAAGTGTCTGCAATTTCATTTTAAAACCACCAGCCATAATCAGTTATCCCTACCCGTTTCTTTAAGCATGAAGCTGTCTTCTCACGTCCAAGGGTTAAAGGTTGAAGTCACGAAAAGAAAAGGCAGCTGGTCGTATGGCAGTTTTATTCTGGACATGAACCAGAACTGGCCGTTACTCACAGAAAAAGTCATCGATGAAAACAGCTCAATTCACGCATTGTCTGGTAACACAGTGCTGGCTTTTCCTATTGCGAAGCAAGGCTAACGTATGCTGTGGTTGTATCTGCATTTCTCATCCCTACAATTGGACACCTTGTTTAACTCTAATGAATTGGGTTCGAACGAAGATTCACGCAATCAGCCTCTTATCATCGTCGATGAGAAAGATCATCGTGTGCTGCAAGCTAACCAAGCCGCGTTGCAATCGGGTATCACACTCGGCATGGGGCTAGGGTCTGCGGCGGCGCTTTGCCATAACTTACACGTCCACCCTTACAGTATTGAGCTAGAGAAAAATAAGCTGAAAGAGATTGCTCAATGGGCGTACCTAGTCACTTCTGATATGGCGTTATTACCACCTAATGGTTTGTTGATTAAAGCCTCTAACATGTTGTCGCTTTACGATGGGCTAGATAACTACTGGCATGAACTCAAAAGCCATTTAGAAACGCTCAATATCCAGTTCAGCTTTGCTACAGGTTATTCGCCACTTTCTGCAATCCTTTTAGGCAAGCAATCCATCAACCAAGCGACGAACAATGTTGAGCAGATGAAAGCTTGGGTTAACCAACAAGTACTGAGTTCAAGCGAACTTCCTGCTAAACAAGTTGAGCGCCTGAATCGTGTTGGTATCAATGTCGTTGAAGACTTATTAAAACTGCCTTTGCAAGATGTCGCGCGCCGCTTTGATATCGACTTGGTGAACTATGTTGGTCGTCTTAATGGGCAGTTCAAGCACCCGATTGATTTCTATCACCCACCAGAGAGTTTCCAGCAATATTTGGAGCTGCTGTTTGATATTGAAAACATCCTATTCATCGAAAAGCCTTTGCTGAAATTGTTGAATCAGCTCGAGTGCTTTTTGAGGTTACGTGACCGAGTGGCTTTCGAGTTAACGCTGACTTTGCATCTAAGAGATAAAGATGATCACCCAGTCTCTTTTTATTCTGCGCAGGGCGATTACCTTGCGGCCAAATGGGCGAACCTAACGCATCTAACCTTAGAGTCACTGAAGATAACAGCACCCGTACAGGGGCTGACTCTCTCTTTGATTCGTCATGGGGAACCCCAAATGGCCTACCATGATCTTTTTGATGGTAATACCGGAACACTTGCCGCGTTAGATTTGCTCTCATTACTGCAAGCAAAGCTTGGGCAAGCCTGTATTCAAACACCGAAAATACAGCATGACCCAAGGCCAGAAAAGGCCAATCAGTATTCGCTCCCAACACTAAGTCATACGGCGAAAAAGGGGCGAGATCCACAAGAACTCGATCAACAAGCCACAACAACGAACAGCATTAACCAACAGCGACTCAGGCCCAGTATTTTACTGCCAGAGCCCGAAGCCCTAACTGAAAGCGTCACCTTATCTCAAGGCCCTGAGCGCATTGTTTCTGGCTGGTGGGATGGTGAGAAAATCATTCGTGACTACTTTATTGCTCACAGCGAAAACGGTCGATGGTTATGGGTATTTAGAACACCAGATAAACAGTGGTTCTTACACGGCTTATTCAGCTAACCAACACTTATTTAGCTAACCAACAAAAGTTGAATCGCCAACCCGCACCATTTACTCAATTTAAACGCCCTTTTCAATCATGTTCACTCGCAATGGTTAAGTGAGATTACGTTATGTCTCAGCAATACTCAGAGCTTTTCTGTCAAAGTAATTACTCCTTCCTTGAGGGAGCTTCGCACGCGGAAGAGTTGGTTTTACAGGCCGACTTCTTACGTTACAAAGCACTCGCAGTTACTGATGAGTGCTCAGTCGCGGGCATCGTTAAGGTTCACTCAGCAATCAAGCAACATAAACTGTCGCTCAAGCAAATTGTCGGGAGCATGTTTTGGTTAAATGAAGAGTGCCAAGTGGTTTTGCTATGCCCAAATAGAGAGGCCTATGCCGAGCTGTGTCGTATTATTACCAACGCGAGACGTCGTAGTAGCAAAGGACATTATCAGCTCTCTGAGTGGGATATCATGTCGGCTAAACACTGCTTCATTCTTTGGTTTCCTCAACAGAAAAATGAAGACGCGCACTGGGGGCAATGGCTCTCCCAGCACCATTCAGGTCGGCTTTGGATCGGCTTACAACGACACCTAAAGCAAACCGACCAGCAATACACAGATTACTGCGTTGAGCTGTCACAACATCACCAACTGCCGATAACAGCGTGTGGTGGCGTGCTGATGCACAACGCGAACCGCTTACCCTTACAGCACTCACTCACTGCAATAAAGTACCAACAATCCATTACCGAAGTGGGCAGTCACTTACTCGCCAATGCCGAGCGCTGTTTACGCAGCATCAATAAGATCTCTCATATATTCAAAGCTGAATGGCTAGAAGAAAGCAACCGAATCTCTGGACTATGCGAATTTGATTTAGACAGCTTGCGCTACGAATACCCAAGCGAGCTGATTCCTCAAGGTGAGACACCCATGAGTTATCTACGCATGTTAGTCGAGAAAGGAAAACGAGCTCGCTTCCCGCAAGGCGTGCCTAACAACATTCAACAAATCATAGAGAAAGAGTTGGGGCTAATTGACGAGCTTGACTACCCTTTCTTTTTTCTCACCATCCACGACATCGTCATGTTTGCCAAAAGCCAAGGAATTCTTTACCAAGGTCGAGGTTCAGCGGCTAATTCCGTGGTCTGTTACTGCTTAGAAATCACCTCTGTCGATCCAAGGCAGATCTCAGTGCTATTTGAACGTTTCATCAGTAAAGAGCGCGATGAGCCGCCCGATATTGATGTCGATTTTGAACACGAACGACGTGAAGAAGTCATCCAATACATCTATCAAAAATACGGTAGAGAACGCGCTGCGCTTGCCGCAACGGTCATTTCTTATCGCTTTAAAAGTGCGGTAAGAGATGTCGGTAAAGCATTAGGGCTACAAGAAACCCAGCTCGACTACTTCATCAAGAACACCAACCGTAGGGACAAAAGCCTAGGTTGGCAGACTCAGTTAACTCAATTGGGACTGCAACCTGATTCTTTGAAGGGGCAACAATTTATCCACTTGGTGAATGAGATCATCGGCTTTCCACGTCACCTATCTCAACACGTTGGTGGCTTTGTCATATCTTCAGGGCCTTTGTATGAACTGGTTCCCGTCGAGAATGCCGCGATGCACGAACGAACCATAATTCAATGGGATAAGGATGATCTAGAAACCTTGGGACTGCTTAAAGTCGATGTGCTTGCTCTGGGTATGCTCTCTGCGATTCGTAAATGTTTTGACCTTATCAAACACTTATATGGACGTTCCCTGTCTATCGCTGAGATCACTCGTCTTAAGGATGATCCTCAGGTTTACGGCATGATACAGCGAGCAGACACCGTCGGGATCTTCCAAATAGAGTCACGTGCGCAAATGAGCATGCTGCCAAGGCTCAAACCAAGGACTTATTACGACTTGGTGATTCAAATTGCTATCGTACGTCCTGGGCCTATTCAAGGCGATATGGTTCACCCATTCTTAAAGCGTCGAGATGGTATTGAGCCAATCAGTTATCCATCTAAAGACGTGGAGTCGGTACTGTCGCGCACCTTGGGTGTACCGATATTCCAAGAGCAAGTGATTAAACTCGCGATGGTGGCTGCAGGATTCACAGGTGGAGAGGCGGATCAGCTCAGACGCGCCATGGCTGCTTGGAAGAAAAATGGCAACGTCTTTAAGTTTAAAAATAAGCTCATCGAAGGAATGCAAAAACGCGGCTATGAGACAGAGTTTGCTGAGCAGATCTTTAAACAGATATGCGGCTTTGGCGAATACGGTTTTCCAGAAAGCCATTCTGCTTCGTTTGCGGTGCTAGCCTATTGCTCCGCTTGGTTGAAATGCTACTACCCAGAATGCTTCTATGCTTCCTTGCTCAATAGCCAACCTATGGGGTTTTATAGCCCATCACAGTTGGTACAAGACGCACAACGACACAATGTGGTAGTTCTTCCGGTATGTGTGAACGCCTCACAAGACAACCACACTGTCATCGCTCATCAGAATGGTTTAGCGATTCGCTTAGGGCTGCGACAAATCAAAGGATTCAGCGAACATGGGATTCAAAGCGTGCTCGCCAATCGTCCACAATCCGGTTATCGCCACCCTAGCCAGGTGAAACAGTTATCGATGAATAAGAAAGATATCGAGCTACTGGCATCGGCCAATGCGCTACATAACGTATCGGGAGACCGCTTCCAGACTCGCTGGACAATCATGGACTCCGCTTCTGATTTACCTCTGTTTAGCCAAGTCTATGACGATGTTGGGGATGGACATGACGAACATGCACTGCACAAACCCAATGAGATGCAAGATCTACTCGAAGACTTCACCAGTGTCGGAATTTCATTGAACAAACACCCAATCACTTTGCTAGAAGAAGCGGGACGATTAGGTCGATTCACACACATGAAGGATTTAATACAGCAAAGACACAAATCTATGGTCACGGTTGTTGGATTAGTCACAGGAAAACAAGCTCCCGGAACCGCGGCAGGTGTTACCTTTGTTACATTAGAAGATAACACGGGCAATATTAATGTCGTGGTATGGGGAGCAACCGCGCGCGCTCAACAGCAAGCTTATCTGACAGCCAAAGCGTTAAAAGTACAAGGAATATTAGAAAAGGAAGGCGAAGTTGTGCATGTTATAGCGGGTAAACTCATCGATATTACCGATGACATTATTGGTTTGAACACCAAATCCCGAGATTTTCATTAACGAATCAAGTTGCCCTCCAAGAAACGCTAGAAACGAAAAAGAGAAGCATCCGCTTCCCTTAAATTCAAGTTGTTGAGTTATACCTCAACGTCCGCTTCCGTACGTCTTTTCTTAAATTCCCTATACAGTAATAAGCTCAAAGTCATGACGACTTTAGACGTTAACCATATCATTCAGAGGAACTACCTTAGATTGTGCATGAAAAGTTACGTTAGTAGTTGAGCATATTTTGTTAAAAAACATGCTGTATCAAATACTAGCAAACGTTTTCGCCAAGGTCATTCGAAACAAACCGTACAGCTGCATTAATTACAAAATCTGACGCATTCGCTCTTGAGTTACTTCAACTAAGAGGTCTGGTTGGAATTTAGAAATAAAGCGATTACACCCTACTTTCTCAACCATGGCTTCATTGAAACTACCACTTAATGAAGTATTTAGCGTAATAAACAAGTCATGCATTCGAGGATCAGTTCGAACTTCATGAGTCAGTTTGTAGCCATCCATTTCTGGCATTTCGGCATCGGTGATCATCAACAGTATTTCTTGATTGATGTCTTTGCCTTCATCACACCACTTCTTAAGTAAAGTCAGTGCTTCTAAGCCGTCACAACATTCGATAATGTTCAAACCAAGTTGCGACAAGGTGCCTTTGATCTGGTTGCGTGCTGTTGAAGAATCATCCACGATAAGCACATTACGGCCAACCATTTCATTCGCTAACTGCTGATCTAGAACACCGTCAGAAATCGACACATCGTAGTCGATGATCTCCGCTAACACCTTTTCAACATCGATGATCTCAACGATTTTGTGCTGCTCTTCTTCTTGGATATGCGTGATAGCAGTTAAATAGTTTGCTCGACCCGTAGTCTTTGGTGGCGGTTGGATTTCTGTCCATGTCGTATTCACGATATTGCGAACTTGTCCAACCAAGAAGCCTTGTACGGTTCGGTTGTATTCGGTAATGATCAAGTTGTTTTCTTGAGTCTCATCACGTGATGGTGGGAAACCAATCGCACTGCGTAAGTCAATCACAGGTACAGATTCACCACGTAAAGAAGCAACACCCGTAATATGATGGTGAGAGCCTGGCAAGCGAGTGAGTACAGGCACTTTTAAGACTTCTTTCACTTTAAATACGTTAATCGCAAATAGTTGGCGACTATTTAAGCTAAATAACAAGAGTTCCAGACGGTTTTCACCGACGAGTTTAGTTCTCTGATCAACAGAATTTAAAACGCCAGACATACAACACCTTAGTGACAAATAATAACTGTGGCTACAATAGCCTAATTCGATAGGTTAAAGCAAAGCGCAAATACACAGATGCTTAAACTAAGTACAACAAATGCTGTTATACATAGTTTAAGTGCATGGAAAGGGTTAAAGGAAGGCTAAAAACGATAAAAAAAGGGTTAGCCTTCAATCACTTTCATTAACAATTGGCCATCATATAAAGCTTGTTTAACAAGCGCAGCACCTGGCATGGTGGCTTGTTTATAGAATCGAGATTCCACCAGCTCTAAATCTTGATGGTAAACCGATAAACTCTGCTCTTCGATACACTTTTGAATCGCAGGATACAACACGCTTTTAGCCTGATTGATAACACCACCTATCAAAATTTTCTCAGGATTGAACAGGTTGATCACAATCGCTATCGCGGCACCTAAGTAACGACCTAACTGCTCAATCACTTCAACAGCCAGTGGATCACCATCAGCAGCAGCAGCGCAGATCTGTTCAATTGTGACATCTTCAAACGCCGTTAGTGATGATGCCTCGCCATTAGCCAGTCTTTCTTTGACTTGCTCACGGAGAGCCTGTGAACTCGCAACCGTTTCTAAACAGCCATGATTACCACAATGACAAAGCTTGCCTTGTCTATCGATCTGAATATGACCCAGCTCACCGATGTTACCGTGGCGACCTTGCAATACTCGGCCGTCGAGAATGATCCCTGCGCCTACTCCGTGGTGAATCGAGATCAAAACGGAGTTATCGTTATCTTGAGAGTGACCAAACAGCTTCTCTGCTAATGCCCACGCTCGGGTATCATTGGCAATAAAGACAGGTAGACCTGTTTCTTTGTAGATCTCAGGACCCAACGCTAAGTTTTTAACGTTGTAGTGTGGCATCTGCAACACAATCCCCTGCTCAGAATTCACAAGCCCCGGTAGCGTAACCGCAATACTTGTTACCCTATCGAGTTGCTCGGCATAAGTTTGGAAAAACTCATCAATTTCATGCAGAAGACGCGCAAGTACATCGTCTTGGTCACGTTCATGAATATCAATCTTAGTATCGATAAGTACATCGCCGCCCAATTCATGGAGCGCGATCGTTAAGTATCCGCGACCAAGACGCATCGACAGAAACTGCCAACCTTCGTTATTGGTTTGCAGACCGACAGCAGGACGCCCACGAGTCGTGGCTTCTTGAACCGTCGTTTCGTGAATAAGGTGAGCTTCAATGAGTTCACGGGTAATTTTAGTAATACTCGCCGGGGCCAACTCACTTTGCTTGGACAGATCGATACGAGAAATAGGACCTTTAAGGTCAATTAGTTTATATACACGACCAGCATTGACCTGTTTGATATGATCAATATGGCCCGGTTGAGCCATGTACATTTTACGCTCCAGAAATCATCAACGCGGTAATTTTTTTACTTTGCGAAGTAATTGTGAAGTCACTTGGTATATCGCCGTGACCCGTATCACGTATATACATGAATCTTTGTGTATCTAGTCAAATAGTTCGAGAAAAATTAGTACCTACATCGATAAATTGAGACTTAATTTTCTCAATGAAACATCGTTATTGAGCCCTGAATTCAATAATTAGATACAAATAAAGAAATATCCTTCTAGCTCCCAATAAATAATCAATTAATGCATATACTTAATTAAGGCGCGTTGACCTTTCGTGGTTAA
>NZ_AJZM02000076.1 GCF_000272405.2 Vibrio tasmaniensis 1F-187 | reverse complement strand
CAGTCTTACTGGAGCAGATCATAGTAGTTCTTTTCGCCTACGAGTGTTTTCGCTACGTTTGTCGGCTGATTTAAGTTGAGCTTCTTTTGCTGAATCCGTATTGAACCAACCGCTATTTGTTTGTTGTAGCGGCTCGGTAGCGGTGCTCATAGTTCAATCACCTCATACAAAGCTCGCTCACTTGGGTTCGTTAAGGTGTCCACCAGCAGAACATCACTAGGTTGCAAATCGTTAGTAATAAGCTTGTAAGCGTGTTCTGGTAACTGATTAAGTTCACTATGGCTAAACCGTGTGTAAAGCGCGTTTGATTTGAATGGAATGTCATTGAGTTTGTATGCCTTATGGCTTTGCATGTTGATGATGTAGCGATTCTTAAACGACATGCTGTTGCCCTCGAACTTGAATCCCACAGCTTTCAAGAATCGATTCTGCATAACGTTGTTTCTCAGCGTCAGCCTTTAGCTTCTCGTCTAACGTCTCTTTCTTGGTAATAGACTTTGCAATGTTAGAAACAGACTTAGCGATTTTCTTACCTTTACGATAAGTACTGCTGTGCTTTCCTAACTCTCTATCTACAGTCTTGCCAACACTTGATTTCTTAGGGGATGAACTTTGTTTAGCTGGCTTAGAAACTTTCGGCTTTGACTGTTTCTTTGCACTCTCATCAACTTGAGGGGTAAGGATTTCATCACGTTCCACTTCTACTTTCTCGATGCCCGCCGCTGGTGGATTGGCTTGTTTATAGGTATTGATAAGCTCATTTAGCTCAACCTCCGCTTCATCACTCTCTTCAATATCACCGTGCTTCTGAGCTAACGCCAGTCTGCGTAACAACTGCTTTACTGTCGCAAGTGAATCGAACTGAACACGCCCACTTTCAATAGCTTCCTTTAGCTCTGCATCGTCGTCCTGCTCTTGTTTCTTCAGTAGATTTACAAGTTTTAACAGTTTACGACCTTTGATAGATTCAGGTGCGATTCTGGCTATTACCCCGTCTTCGTTCTCATCAATGTTGAACTCAAACTCATCTAAGAGGTCTTTTACATCCTCGCGCAATGTGTACATGTTTGAATCCTCGTTGTATAAGCCAACACGGTGCTCATAGTTCAGGCTCTCTGTCGTGAAATCCAAGTCCATTGCAGAATCAATGTCTTGCTCTAAGAACTCACTCTCTTCTTTAAAAGTAAGCTCTGGTCGCTCGTCTGTGTTGTTGTCTGTGCTCTCAATGTCTGCGGTTTCACCCGTATCAACTGACTCATGCACGCCAAGGTTCTCACCTGCTTTACTAATGTTGTCTAGTAGGTCAGTAATGTAGTAGTTGTTTCTATCATCTTTGGCTAAGTGGATTTGAAAACCGTTATCCATTAATGCTTTGTATTTTGTGCCAATGCTATTGTCATCGACAAAGATAATGCTTTTACGTGGTGCATCAAATCGACCGATTGCTTTGCTAAGGTCACGCTGTTTAGCGTCGTGTTCATTTGCAAAAACAATCTGGTCATGTGTTGGTGTCATCTGGGCTGTGTGTTGTTCTACTTTCATTTAAAAAATAATGCTTTTATCAAAGCACTCTCCGTTGTTGTTTCGTTGTGTGTCATCGGCTAGCTCATTCATTTTGCCGATAAGCATTTGCCTTATTAGCGTGTTCACCACGTGAGTTTGTAAGCCAGTGATAGAGGCTAAAGTGACGTTTGTCTCTGTCTTACTGCCATTGCTTCTTATCAGTTGATTCACGTAGTGTGCGCCAGCTTTTTCAACCTTGTAGTCATAAGCTTTTTCAATAAAGTGGTTGAAAGCTTTTTCAAGCTCAACTGGCATAATGTGGCTGTCTGGCTTTGTGATAAGGCTTAATGTGTTGAGTTCGTCAAACTGCTCTAAGCTCGGTGTATCAGATTTCGTAAAGTTCCCCAAACAACTCAACAGCTTTTTTCTTTGGTCTTTCTTTTGGTCTTGTTCCATCTACTGACTCTGTTATTTGTTCGTCGAATAAGGTGATAAGTGCTTCAAACGACTTGTGGTTATTCTTCACCTTCACATAGTCATTGTGCTTATCTGTAGCTATTAGCAACGTGTTCTCGTGAGCCACGTCATTACAAACAGCAAAGTAAATGTCGTTGTCTGTGTGGATTTCTACGTAGTCGCGCTCGGCCTGTTCGTTGTGCTTAACATTGGTTTTATAGTGATGAGCAAGCTTTTGTAATGTGTTGCCTCTCATATCAACTCACCTATCTGGTGCTCGCGCTTAAGACGTTGACGTAATAACTTCTTCACTGGTGCATTATTGTGGATGTGCAAACGCTGGTGGTCTGTGAGTTTCAGGTCATCACGCATCTGTTTGTAGATAGTCGCAACTTGTAACGGGGTTAGTTGAGTCGTTTCAATAACGGATTCTAAGTAACGTGTTTCGGCTAGTTGGATGTTGTCCGCAAACTCTTTCATCAGTTCTGCAAAGGTCTTTTCTTTCTTTGCTTCTACTCTTCGTAGGCGTGCTTTTTCTATAAGAACATCACGATTTTTCTCGTAATGAGCTTTGTTTTCTTCTTTCTTGGATTTGGTCATTTGAACCTCGGAATAGCTGACCTCTGCGAGTGGGTAAACAGGTCACAGGTGCAGAGGTCAGACGTATTGAATAGATGCGTTTTTAATGTGCCGCCACACACTCAACGTTATTGCATGACATTGAGGAATCGAACGCCAGATAATGGAGAACGTCGAAAAGTGCTCGTTTAGGTGAGAGCGCACCACTAGAAATATCTAGCAAAAATGGAAGTGCGTGATTTAAGTGTCGCCACACTCATTGTGTAAACAATGTAGGAAAGTAATGAGACAGTTTAAGGTGGTGTCCAGCACGGGTAACGAGTGACGCTCGTATACATCTATTTAGTAGGTTGAATCTGAACGTTCAGGCGTACTAGATTCAAGTGATAAGTGTTCGAAAGAATCTTTATCAAAGTGATTAGCGGCGCAGTCGCTTTCGCCGTAGGCGATAAGTTCGAATGAAT
>NZ_AJZM02000075.1 GCF_000272405.2 Vibrio tasmaniensis 1F-187 | reverse complement strand
CGTTCACAGATTAACCCATCCAAATTTCGTATTACCCAATTAGAGGTATATTCTAACTATAGAAAGCGTTGTGGCTTATCCAAAATAAGAATTGATATCATTTAAGCGGTAATAATATCGTTTAAGGGTACTTTTGTTTAACCGGAATATTATTTAGTTGAGAGTTAAATAATGCCGGTATAAGGAAAGGATAAAATGGGCAATATTAAATTGGCCATAGTCATAATGCTTAAATCCCTTCTAGCATTCTGCCTCTATGGTTATTCCATTCATGCTGTTGCTGAGCCTGCTGTTACGCCAGTAGGAGAATCAACAAGACATGAAGTCGAATTAATCCGCGACAAAGACTACAAGTGTGTTCAATGCCATAAAGATTCAAAAGAAACGGTATTGGGTTCACATGGTGAAAGTGCACACGCTTTGCTTGGCCGCGAAGTAAATTGTACCGACTGTCATAGTTCTATTAGCCCCGATCACCGTGAAGGTGCGCCTGAAGTGGTGAAGTATCGCGAGGCTCAATCACAACCGGGAACTGAAAAGGTTTTCCTAGACCCTAGCTTAATTTTAGATGCCAATAGCCAATGTATCGATTGTCACAAGCCTGATGATCTGCGTGAAGCGAGTTGGACTCACGATGTTCACGCGCAAAACTTAACGTGTTCAAACTGCCATGATGTTCATGCGACTGAAGCAAAGGTGTTGGGCTTAGATAAGAAGCAAACCATCAAGCTGTGTGTGGATTGCCATTCAGACTTCAACCAGAAGAAAGAAGAGGAGTAATCTATGAGCTGCTCAAGAAGAAACTTTTTAGCAGGCGCTGGTGCCGTTATTTTTACCACAGGTGTAGCGGGAACTGCGGCAGTAACAAGTCGCAAGACGCTAGCCAATGTTCAAGAAGATGGCACTAAACGTTATGGAATGATTCATGACGAAACCGCTTGTATTGGTTGTACCGCCTGTACCGAAGCATGTCGTGAAGTAAACAAAGTACCTGAAGGTGTATCGCGCTTAGAAATTATTAAGAGTGAGCCCCAAGGCGAATATCCCAATGTTGATTACCGTTTTACTCGTAACTCTTGCCAGCATTGTGATAACGCACCTTGTGTGATGGTTTGCCCAACAGGCGCGGCCTACAAAGATGAAAAAACCGGCATTGTCGACGTTCATCAAGAGAAGTGTGTCGGTTGTGGTTATTGTCTATTGGCTTGCCCATATCAAGTGCGCTTTTTCCATCCTGAGAACAAGTCCGCAGATAAATGTAACTTCTGTCGTGATACCAATCTTGCACAAGGGAAGTTGCCTGCTTGTGTCGAATCTTGCCCGACCAATGCGCTGGTCTTTGGCGATCTAAATGACCCTGAGAGTGAGATAAACCAGGTGCTTCAATCTGAGGTGGTTTACAGAGATAAAGCTTATCTAGGTACTCAGCCAAAACTCTATAAAGTGCCACACCAAAAAGGGGAGATTTGATTATGAGTGCATGGGACGCAGCTTTTCAGTCTGGTACGGTGGTATGGGACTGGATTATAGCAATCTATCTATTTCTCGCGGGGATGTCGGCGGGTGCTGTAATGATCTCCATTTACCTAAAACGTAAGATCATTGAAGGCGATCCTGCTCATAATGGTGTGTTAAAGGCCACGGCTTTTCTTGCGCCATTTGGGATCATTTCAGGTCTGCTTATCTTGGTTTTCCACCTGACAAAACCGTTATCCTTTTGGAAGATCATGATCTTCTATAATCCAACGTCTGTGATGTCGATGGGTGTGATCTTATTCCAAGTATATATGGTGATCTTATTCCTTTGGATCGGCATTATATTTAGAGATCAAATAGTCGTGTTCTTGAATGATCAAGCATGGCTAAAAGGGCGACTTGATTTTGTCGGTAATTGGATTGGCAAATTAGAAGTGTTTGAGAATGCTCTGGAAATATTCTTAGCTGTTCTTGCTCTTATGCTTGCCGCTTATACCGGATTCTTGCTTTCAGCTTTAAATACTTTCCCACTATTGAATAACCCAGTGCTGCCGATTTTGTTCTTGTTCTCGAGCTTATCTTCGGGAGCGGCGGCGTGTATTTTATTTGGTGTGTTGGTCTTTAAAGAATCACCTCATAGCCCGACTATTTCATGGATTCACGGATTCGAACGTCCAGTCGTGATGTTTGAATTGTTTGTTCTAATTACTTTCTTTACTGGGCTGATCTTCGCTGGTGGTCAAAGTGAACAAGCAGTATGGAACGCAATTGGTAGTGGTTTCTGGGCGAGTTGGTTCTGGTATGGCGTCATCGGTGTTGGCATGGTTTTACCGTTGTTGCTGAATGCCGTTACACCAACCTCAATCCGCCATAGCTCGGTGTATATTTTCTCCGTGACTTCGCTAAGCCTAATGGGCGTATTAATGCTGCGAACTTTTGTCCTTTATGCAGGGCAGTTAACGATAGCTTAATTTTGCTCAAGTTTATTAGTGAGCAGATGTTAGATACTAAATATCTGCTTATTAATGAACATGCTTTAAATAAACATGAGATGCGTGTTCAGATTGGCTCTGCTCAAGCGGAGCCTTATTGAGGTGATATGGTCGGTTCTTTGGGGCTGTTTAGTTTAGTGTTGGTTGCTGTACTCAGTAGCATTATTGGTGCGCATTCGTTTTATCAAATGCTAAACAAACGGACGCAAAATATAGGTTTAATCCGCAGTTTCTCTCTTTCAAGTGCATTGTTTTCTCTCACTTCTGTCGCATTGCTTGGCTATGCCTTTGTCAGTGATGACTTCTCTATTCTCTATGTCGCTGAACATTCAAATACTCAATTACCCTCATTTTTTAAGCTCGCAGCCGTATGGGCAGGCCATGAAGGTTCCTTGTTGTTTTGGGTACTGACGATCAGCGTCTGGTCTGGCGTTATTGCCTTACAAAAACACTATTCGAATGAATACCAAAGCCGTGTGTTGTGGGTAATGAATCTACTGCTCGCGATATTTGCTTGGTTCACGTTATTCGCATCAAATCCATTTGAAATGAACTCGATCTTGCCGCTAGAAGGGCGTGACCTTAACCCAATGTTGCAAGATGTCGGCCTGATCTTTCACCCTCCATTACTTTACCTTGGCTATGTCGGTTTTTCTGTGGTGCTGGCATTTGCTGTAGCCGCTTTGCTGGTTGATCCTATTGAGTTTGATTGGGTTGCCCATTGTCGCAGTTGGTGTCTAGTCGCTTGGATCTTTTTAACTGCAGGGATCATTCTTGGTTCTTGGTGGGCGTATTACGAATTAGGCTGGGGCGGCTGGTGGTTCTGGGATCCTGTTGAAAATGCCAGCTTGTTGCCGTGGCTTACTTCAACAGCTTTACTGCACAGTCTAGGCGTTGCTAAGGGCAAACAACAGCTCTTGAAATGGTCTCTCAGCCTTGCTTTCATTACGTTTTGTTTGAGTATCTTAGGCACCTTTATTGTTCGTTCTGGCGTATTAACGTCGGTGCATGCTTTTGCTGTTGACCCAACCAAAGGTATCGCACTGCTACTTATATTAGTGTTGGTACTGGTGAGCTCATTTTCTCTGCTTATCATCAGAGGAGAGTCTTTTGAATCTAACCCGATTACTAGCTTCGCGAGTAAGAGCTTTTTAAGCCTAGTTGCGGTGCTCATTTTTGTCCTGGCGACCGCTGTTGTGGTGTTTGGTACGTTTTATCCAATGGTCTTTGAACTGCTTGGGTTGGGGAACATATCGGTAGGTGCGCCTTACTTTAATTTGTTGATTGCTCCTTTGGCTTTGCTTGCGTTAGCCGTCGTCGGCTTAGCCCCTTTGCTGAGTATTAAACCTCAAGCGACTAAAGGTGTTATTACGCTGATCGCTCTAGTATCTATTGGTCTAGGGTTCGCCTGTTACGCTTTGCAAGTCGAGCAGACCCAAATGATGGCACTGCTGACTTGGGGCCTCGCATTCTGGGTGTTACTGACGCATATTTACGGCTTAGTGGTTACCCGAAGTTCTAAGTTCCAACGCAAAGTCTGGGTGATGACCTTTGCTCATGTCGGGGTTGCAGTACTCGCTGTAGGTGCTGCAATGAATAGCTATCACTCATTTGAGCGCAGCTATAAACTAAGCCCAGGCGCACAAGTAGAGTTCATGGATTGGACGCTTTCTCATCGTGATACCGAGCTTTATGTCGCCTCAAATTTTACCGCAGAGAAGGCGATACTAAACTTAGATGCCGGCGATAAAAGCTTTACCATAGCGCCAGAAAGAAGACACTACCAAGTTCGAGTCATGAACATGAGTGAGCCTGCAATGAAGTGGTTCTGGCATGGCGATGTTTATATCACCATGGGCGAGAAAGTAGATTCCACCGCTTATGCATTTCGAGTGCAGTACAAGGCGTATGCACGCTGGATCTGGTTTGGTGGGTTGTTCTCCATTCTTGGCGCTTTACTCTCATTGAGTCATCGTAAAAAGAAAACCGTTAAGGCGTCACAGTATGCATACCAGCGTTCGTAACAAGCTCATCACGTTAATTATCTTGGCATTAATGGTGGTGTTGGGTTTTGCCTTTGCGCTCAATAATAAGCAGCAATCGACGATTGTGTCGGAGCAAAAAAGGGCATTTCCAGAATTCATATCTACTGCGTTAGCGAATAGTGAAGGCATCAGTAGTAAACAGGAAATTACGTTGGCTGATGTCACTCAGCATCCTTATCAACTGGTTAATGTATGGGCTTCGTGGTGCGGTATATGTAAAACTGAGCACGCTTTTTTGCTCAAACTTCATGATAAAGGTATTCCAATTGTTGGGCTCAATTATCGAGATAACTCCGGGGCAGCGATCAATGTGTTATCGAGCGATGGCAATCCGTACTCAACGGTGATCAGTGATCCTCAAGGTAAGCTAGCGTTAGAACTCGGCGTAATCGGTACTCCTGAAACGTATCTGGTCGACGCTGACGGCCAAATCATTAAGAAGTTACTGGGCGTGATCAACGAATCAGTGTGGCAAGAAGAACTTGCGATGTATTTTGATGGTGCGAATGGATGATGAAGCCTTTAATACAAGCACTCGTTGTGCTGTCTACGCTTATGGTTATTAGTTTTCCGACTTTGGCAGAAGATCTGTTTACAGCCAGTAATAAGGACACGAGTATTCAAGTTGAACTGTTTGAGTTTGAAAACCCAGAACAACAGCAGCGCGCTATTACATTGGCAAAAAACCTACGTTGCCCGCAATGCCAGAATCAAAACCTGATTGAGTCGAACTCTCCAATTGCAAAAGACTTACGCCTCGTTGTATTCAATATGGTGAAAGCAGGGAAGAGTAATAATGAAATTACTCAATATATGACGGAAAGGTTCGGTGAATTTGTGCTCTATAAACCAGCAATGAGTGTTTCAAACTTATTACTTTGGCTACTTCCGAGCGTATTATTTCTCTTATTTATATATCTATCAGTAAAAAGTGTTAGAAAGAGCTCATAAAAATTATGTATTACTGTTTACCAATTGACCTGTATTTTGTAACATTAAAGGATTATAAAGGCTAAGCACTGTTATATAAGGATGTATCTGTGGATAACGTAATCTCAAATTTAAAGAAAGAGTTCCATACTCGTGTCCGATCTGACAAATGGGCAGAAAAATACAGTGCAAAGTCGAGCATTTCTACGCTTACTCAAGAAGAGTTAACCGAATTAGAGAACGCTTGGGTTCAGCTTGTCATCTGGAAGCAAACTCAAATAAGTTAATCGTTCTGTAAAAAATCGTAGCCTTAGCCGCAACTGATTAATTTATAACCCCATGCTGGTCATCCCAATGTGGGGTTTTTTGTTACCTGAAAAATTATTGTTATAATATAACAATTAGTGCATGGTCGACCTTGAAAAAAATTGTTAACAGCCTCATAGTGTCTATCATTAGATAGTTAGCTACAAAATATTGCCTAGACATATAATGTAGTGTTGTTAAATACATCGAATTTTCAAGTGAGTATAGCTATGGCGGAAGTGCGTGCCAGAATAGATTTCAAAGTAGGGGTAACAAGCAGTATTGATGCTGAACTTCTGTCTTTTCATGGATTGAAAACAGATAAAGAGCATGTTGCTGTGATATTTAAATCAGCAGACAAGACACAAGACATACCTCTTGTTCGTATGCACTCTGAGTGCCTGACTGGTGATGTTTTCCATTCCTCTCGCTGTGACTGTGGTGAGCAGCTAGACGAAACCATTAGAATTATGGGTGAGACGGGTGGAGTGATTCTTTACTTACGCCAAGAAGGTCGTGGTATTGGTTTATACAATAAAATCGATGCATACCGCCTGCAAAGTGAAGGTATGAACACTTACGAAGCCAATAACCATCTAGGTTTCGGTGACGATTTGCGTGATTTTACTGAAGCGGCAGAAATGCTTCGTGCTTTAGGAACCACAAAAATTCGCCTAGTCACTAACAACCCAAAGAAAATCAATGAGCTGAAATCTTTTGGTATTGAGATTGAAGAAGTGGTGAACACCTCTGCTCATGTTAAGTCGGGTAATGAAAGCTACCTGAAGGCAAAAGTCTCACACGGTAAGCATAATCTGGATATCTGATTAGCCTCTTTGTTGCGCTTAACATAAAAATGTTTAAAGACCTCACATATGTGAGGTTTTTTTGTATTTATCTTGCAATAAAATTGTAAGTTTGTATTATTCCAATCCGTAGTGCAAATGATAATGGTTTGCACTATTACTACGAATAATAATTTAAAGCTCAACAAGGATGCTTCATGACTATTAAATCTTTAGTGACAAAAGCCGTAACTTCGTCACTCCTTTTTGCCTCTGCTTCTTCTTTCGCTGCAGTAACTCAAGATCAAGTTGTAGAACATTACGCAGATATTGCTCATGCCGTGTTTGCAGATTCAGTAATTACAGCAAAAGCGTTGAACTCTTCTATTGATACCTTCTTAGCTTCTCCTTCTGCTGGCAATTTCGAACAAGTAAAACAAGCTTGGCTTGAGTCTCGCGTACCCTACCAACAGTCAGAAGTATTCCGCTTTGGTAACGTTGTTGTTGACGATTGGGAAGGCCAATTGAACGCATGGCCACTTGATGAAGGCCTAATCGATTACGTTTCGACTGATTACCAATATGAGCTTGGTAACGAAGGCGCTAGCGCAAACATCGTTGCTAATAAAACTTTCCAAATTGGTCAGACAACGGTAGACGCAACCAACATTACTCCAGAACTAATTGCAGATCTCAACGAGATCGGTGGCTCTGAAGCAAACGTAGCGTCTGGCTACCACGCGATTGAATTCCTACTTTGGGGTCAAGATTTAAACGGCACAAACAGCGGTGCAGGTGAGCGTGCTTACACTGACTTCGTTGTTGGCGCTGAGTGTACTAACGGTAACTGTGACCGTCGTGGCGCATACCTAAAAGCATCAGCTGAACTTCTTATCCAAGATCTAGAATGGATGGAAAAACAGTGGGCTGAAGGCGAGAAAGGTAACTACCGTCAAGAGCTTCTTTCTGAATCTAGCGACAACGGCCTACGTAAAATGCTATTTGGCATGGGTTCACTGTCTCTAGGTGAACTAGCGGGTGAGCGTATGAAGGTTGCACTAGAAGCAAACTCTACTGAAGATGAGCACGACTGTTTCTCTGATAACACGCACAACTCTCACTACTACAACGAGCAAGGTATCTACAACGTATACACTGGCTTGTACAAGCGTGAAGATGGTTCTCTACTTTCAGGCCCTAGCCTGTTTGACCTAGTTGAACAAAAAGACGAGCAAGCTGCGAAAGAGATTCAAAAGCAGTTTGATCTAGCACGTGCACAAGTTGGTCAGCTTGTTGTTTCTGCAGAGAAAAATAACCAGCACTTCGATCAGCTAATTGCTGCTGACAACGCTGCAGGTAATGCACTAGTAAACAAAACAATTGTTGCTCTAGTGTCTCAAACGGCTGCGATTGAGCGTGCCGCTGGTGTTATTGGTATTGATAGCCTTAACCCAGACACGGCTGATCACGAGTTCTAAGAACCCGAGACGAAAACAATTAAGGGCTCTCATTGAGCCCTTAATTGTTTGTTATTCAAAAAAGTTACTCCCACATAAAAACTAAAATCAAAAACACCGCAAGGCAATGTATGAAGTCGTATCTATCAGCCTCACTATTAACCGCACTGTTTTTCTTATCGCCATTACATGCCCATGAAACTTACTCTGGTGGTAAAACGACTGTGAAGAAAGAGGGAGCGAATGCTTTTTCTCTTCCTGCAGCCAACCTTCCAATGAGCAAACGTTTGGATTTCAGCGTAGGTAACAGCTTCTTTAGAAACCCTTGGGTACCTGCACCCTCATCAACCGATGCGCGTGATGGGTTAGGCCCACTATTCAACACCAACGGTTGTCAAAACTGCCATATTAAAGATGGTCGTGGTCATGCGCCTGAAAAAGGCGATGAGAACGCGGTTTCAATGTTAGTTCGCTTAAGTATTCCAGCCGAAACGCCAGAGCAGAGACAAGCCTTCATTCGTGATGGTGGTATTCCTGAACCAACTTACGGTGGCCAGTTACAAGATTTCGCGCTTCAAGGTGTAAAACCCGAGGGCAAAGTGAACATCAGCTACACCGATGTTCCTGTTGAATTCAAAGACGGTACAGTCGTTACTTTGCGTAAACCAATTTTAAAGATTACTGATCTTGCCTTTGGCGAGATGCATCCTAAAACTGAGTTTTCAGCTCGTGTTGCGCCGCCAATGATTGGCCTTGGTTTACTTGAAAGCATCCCGCAAGAAACGATTCTCGGATTTGCTAAACAGCAGTTGGCCGACAAGCAAGGTGTTTCAGGCAAAGCGAACTACGTTCTTGATGTTCAAACTAACGATATGGCGTTGGGTCGATTCGGTTGGAAAGCTGGCCAGCCAAACCTAATGCAGCAAAATGCGGCTGCGTTTAACGGTGATTTGGGCTTAACGAGTCGCTTATTCCCGAATGAAAACTGCACATCAGCGCAATCAACCTGTGATGATTTCCTAAATGGTGGCGAGCCAGAAGTCAGTGATAATATATTAGACTTCGTTGAGTTTTATTCGCAGCATTTAGCGGTCCCTATTCGTCGCAACGTCGATAAGCCTGCTGTAGTGCAAGGTAAAAAATTATTCAAAGACGTTGGTTGTCAGAGTTGCCACCAAGCTGAAATTCGCACAGCAGAGCGTGAAGGGTTACCTGCATTGTCTAAGCAATTAATCAGTCCGTATACCGATATGTTGTTGCACGATATGGGGGAAGGCTTAGCCGACAATCGCCCTGAATATCTTGCCAATGGCCAAGAGTGGCGTACGACGCCATTATGGGGATTAGGCTATACCAAAGAAGTGAATGGTCATACGTTCCTGCTTCATGACGGTCGCGCAAGAAACGTTATGGAAGCGGTACTTTGGCACGGTGGTGAAGCAGAAATGGCGAAACAAAACGTTCTGTCTTTGAATGCCACTGAGCGTGAAGCACTACTGGCGTTTTTGAATTCGTTATAGTCGGTCTGAGATTCAGACATTCAAAGATCGAGTTAACCCAAAGAACACAACCGCTGAACGTGTAGGAATACGAGTTCAGCGGTCGTTTGGTATTTAATGAACTCATATAATTAAAAGAAAAATTAGGAAGTAAGGTAACAGCATGACGCATAAATTTTTGTTAATGCCTTTGTCGGTATTAATCATGGCAGGCTGCCAATCATCGGGTGAGCAAGCTGCTTCATCTGAGGTTAATGGTGTTTCTTATCAAGCAGATACGACCGATCACATCAGTCGCAGTGTGTATCAACAAGAGTTTGATTCAGCCGTCCTATTCGCCAAGCAAGCCAACGAGCTAGAAGTCTTGATGCAGTGTTACTGCCAAACTAATGATGTTGAGTTAGATGCTTTGAAAAATCAGTGGCAGCTCACCATGAACAGTTGGATGGCACTGCAAGGACAAGAAAGAGGCCCAACAGCGGCACTTGAAGAGAGCTGGAATATTCAATTTTGGCCAGATAAGAAGAACACCACCGGTCTTAAAATGCGTCAATTGACTCAGCAGGATAAAGCATGGTCTCAAGACGAAATCGCGCAGCAGAGTGTTACCGTTCAAGGGCTAGGCGCGTTGGAATGGTCGCTTTATGACGAGCAATCGCCACTGCTTCAAGACAAAACACTAGGCTGCCAATCATCACAAGCGATTACTGAAAACTTAACGATTAAGTCATCTTCGATTGCACAGGCATGGCAGGTTAACCCTTGGTTAGCGTTAGACGAGATTCGTTGGGAGTCTGAATACATCGCTTTATTGACCAACCAACTTGATTACAGCATGAAAAAGCTGAGTCGCCCAATGGCTAAAATCGGTCATCCGCGTCCTTACTTCTCAGAATCATGGCGTGCACAAACCTCAATGACTCAACTAAAAGCGAATGTAGCAGCACTTCAGAATTTGTACCTTGCCGATGGCAATGGCTTAGATCGCTTGTTGAGAGAGAAGGGCTTAAACGACCTGGCTGATCGTGTTGCTGATCAGTTCACGCTAACGCTAGATACTTGGCCTACAGACTCTAGTTTGTTCGAGTTGCTGCAGAGCAAAGAGGGCTACCGAAATGTGCTGACTCAATACAACAAACTAGAACGTTTGAAGTACTTGATTCATGAAGAAGTGGCGATAGAGCTTGGCGTGGTAATAGGATTTAATGCTACCGATGGTGACTGATACTACACGAAGAACGCTACTCAAGGCTGCACTGGGTTGTGCAGCTGTACCTGTACTTCCGTTTGGCTGCGCTAGTCGCTCTGGCGCAGCAAGCACATCTAATGATCCTCAACTGATCGGCTGTGCGCTTAATGGTCGTGGCCAATATTCAGCGGTTGTGGCTGACGAATATGGTATGCCGCTGAGTCAACTGCCGATCCCAGATCGTGGGCATGGCGTCGCGATTTGCCCAACATCATCACATGCGGTGGTTTTTGCTCGTCGTCCTGGTGACTATTTTATGGTGTTTGACTATAAAAATGGTCAGCAGATCAAGATGGTCGTGAAAGGTAACAATCGCCACTTCTATGGTCATGGCGTTTACTCATTAGATGGCAAGTTACTGTATGCCACGGAAGGGAAAACGGACAGCAGCCAAGGTGTGATTGGTGTTTACGATGTCTCACAAGGCTATCGTAAGGTCGAGGAGTTCACTGGCTTTGGTATTGGCCCTCATGAAGTGATCATCATGCCGGATGGTAATCTCGCGATTGGTGTTGGCGGCGTTCATACTGACGGTAGAACACCGAAAAACTTGAATTCAATGCAACCGAGTTTAAGTTATGTTTCACCTGAAGGTGTGCTGCTTGATCAGGTTGAATTGTTGGATAAGAAGCTGAGCATTCGACACTTAGCCCATGATGGTGCTGAAACTGTACTTTGTGGTCAGCAATATCGTGGCGAGCCAGACGAGTATCCTTCGCTGTTGGCGATGCATACTAAAGGTGGGCAGTTTGAATCACTGAATGCAGAACCAGAGCAATGGGCAAGGTTCAATCACTATATCGCCAGTATTGCGGCGTCAGATGATTGGATTATTGCGACTTCGCCAAGAGGCAACTGCTACGGTATTTGGTCTAAAGAAACCCAAGAATTGGTAGAGCTATCTGCGCTGTCTGATGCTTCTGGTGCCGTGCTGCTTGATGGTGAATTTCGACTCAGCTCTGGAGCGGGCAGTGTGGTGAGCCAACACAAGCCTTATGAGAAATCAACTCAGCAATCATCGGTCCAGTGGGATAACCATTGGAGTGCAATCTAGTTCATAAAACCCCTTAAAAAATAACATGCTTACTCCTATTTCTTTGCCATACTTATGAGATGATTGGTGATGGGGTTAAGCATGTTAGCAAAATACTTCTGTGGATTATTGGTGTTAGTTTCTGTGCATGCATGGAGCTATACGAGTTCTGACGAGAGCCGATTTATTCCGGCTGATTCAGAGCTCTCTTTTATGCTGATTTATCCAGAGCTTACCCAAAGTATTTATCAAGACTCATCTCTTCCTATTCTTTGGGATTCGCCTGAACTTGTTAAGGCGTTTGAATTCCAGTTGTCACTTCTCGAACAATCGCAAATGGCCCCGCTTTTTGAACGACAACTTAAGCAAATCCGCCACTATCAAACTCGTGGGCAATGGCAAGAGTTGGACATCTTATTAACCGATACCTTTATTTATTACCTAAGCTACGTTGAGAATGCGCCACTTGCCGGTAAAGAGTGGTATTTCTCGGGCAAGCTGCATTCCAAGTTGCCTGCGCCTTCTCCACATATCCTGATGAGATTGAAAAGCAGTGTCACCAATGATTACTTATTAGAAATGGTATTGTCCTATGCGCCGCCTGTTGGGGATTTTGACCAATTCAAGGCGACCTACTCCGTGCTAGAAACTGCGTCTGAACTCAATATAGAGCGATACAGACAGAAAGGGTTGAAACGCTTAGGTGATGAGCTTTCAGACAAAACCATTCTTGTTGAACGCATTGCTTTGGTTGGTGTTGATACCTCGATGATCGCGGTCGATTTCCCTGTATTTGACCAAGATCTGCAATCGGCAATTAAGTCTTTTCAGCGAATGCACGGCCTTACAGACGATGGGATCGTCGGGCCGGATACGATCAAATGGATCAACATGAGCTTTGATGAACGATTGACTTCGCTGGCTCTCAATGCCGAACGTGTTCGTTTGTGGCCAAGAGACAGAGACTCTCTCATCGTCGTCAATGTCCCTAGTTTTGATATGAAGTATTGGGAAGATGGTGAAGAGGTCTTTGAGTCCAAAGTGGTCGTGGGCAGAAAGTCGCGAAAAACACCGCTTTTAGAGATAAACCTAGATTCGGTTATCTTAAATCCTACTTGGAATGTGCCATGGAAAATCATGGTCAAAGACATCTTGCCTAAAGTAAAAGCGGATGAAAGCTACCTAGAGACACACAACTTCCAAGTGATTGATGGTTGGCGCACCATGGAAACCGTCGACACCACAGATATCGATTGGCAGACCATCAATTTCAATTCGTTCCCATATCGAATGCGTCAACAGGCAGGCTCACGTAATGCACTAGGTTTGTACAAGTTCAACACACCCAACAAGCGAGCTATCTATCTGCACGATACGCCAAGTAAAGGCCTGTTTAATGATGACTTCCGTGCTTACAGTTCAGGTTGTATACGTGTCGAACATGCAGAGGAATTGGCTGAATTGTTGTTTGCCACCAAGGTAAGGAAAGTACCTAACCAAAGTAACGATCTTGCTCCTAATACTAAGGTTCGCCTCAAGAAGCGAATCCCCGTGCATATCATCTATCAAACCGTGCTGTTTGAAGAAGGGGGCATACAGTATCGTGGTGACATCTACCAATATGATAAAGAGGGTGGTTAACCATCATTGAAGCCAATAAGGGTGATCTTGACCAAAAAATGACAACCAAGCTTCTATTGATAAAATTATAATGTGGATCAATAACTAACCGTACAAAGGTTACAATTACTAACCTTTTGGGCGGTTTTTGTACGTTGACGCAGCAATTTCCATTATGTATCGTGCATTTTTCGTTCGATCTAATTGGTTTTTTTGCTGTATGTCTCAAAGTTTATTTTCACGCCGTCAGTTTCTGACTTACGCTGGTGGTACTGCTGTTGTCGCCTCAATTACTCCTTCTATCGCTTTTGCTTCATACCCTGATCAACCAAGAACGATTAGCATGAACAATCTTCACACAGGTGAACGATTAGAGACCTGTTATTTCGATGGTACTAACTATGTTGGTGATGAAATGGCTCGTCTAAGCAAACTGTGCCGTGATTTCCGTCGTAATGAGATTCATCCAATGGATAAGAACCTGTTTGATCAGATCACTCAGATTCAAAATGTACTGGGTATTCAAAAAGAAGTTCAAATCATCTCTGGTTACCGTTCTCCAGCGACCAATGAAGCACTGCGCTCAAAGTCGAGTGGCGTAGCCAAGAAGAGCTACCACATGTTAGGTAAAGCGATCGATTTCCGTATTGATGGCGTTAACCTAAAAGAATTAAGAGACGTTGCTAAAAGCTTGAATGCGGGTGGTGTCGGTTATTATGCACGTAGCAATTTTATCCATATTGATACAGGTCCAGCACGCAGTTGGTAGCGTTAAGCTGAATTTACGAGCGAATGCTAGGTACTTGTCAAAGTAGACATCCAATGTCATAGTTTGCCCAAATTTCAGTTTGCCCTCTAAGGTTTGTATATGTCTCTTAAGTATCAAGTTGTCCCTGTTACCTCGTTCTCTCAAAACTGCTCAATTGTGTGGTGTGATGAGACAATGGAAGGCATCGTTGTCGATCCGGGCGGTGATGTTCAGCAACTGGCTGCTATCATCGAAGAGTTAGGTGTTAAAGTGGTGAATTTGGTATTGACTCACGGTCACCTAGACCATGTGGGCGGAACAGTACCGCTTGCTGAAATCTTGAACGTGAACATTGTTGGCCCACATAAAGCCGATAACTTTTGGCTTCAAGGCCTAGAGAATCAAAGCCAGATGTTCGGCTTCCCACTGTGTAAAGCCTTTGAACCAAACACTTGGTTAGAAGAGGGCGACAAAGTGACTTTTGGTAACCAAGTTATCGATGTGATTCACACGCCGGGTCATACTCCGGGTCACGTCGTGCTATTCAGTGAGCAAGCGCGTATGGCGTTTGTTGGTGATGTTTTATTTAACGGTGCTATTGGTCGCACGGATTTCCCGCAAGGCGATTTCAACACGTTAATTGCTTCAATCAAGACTAAACTTTGGCCGCTAGGCAGTGACGTGACATTTGTACCGGGCCATGGTCCAGAGTCTACATTTGGTCGTGAGCGCGCATCAAATCCATTCGTTGCCGACGAGATGCCTATTTATTAATTAAATCTTTGATTTAATATAAGAACGATTGAAAATGAAGCTTAGCTTTTGTTACGGAAGCTAAGCTTTTTTATTGCGTGCGGTTTTACTTTTAAACCTGTTTAATTTTAATCAGAAAGACGTTCGGCTGCCGCCAAGTAGCGTCGAGCCAGTCCAACAAACTCCTCCCCACTGATATTCAGATCATGGGTTGATATGAAAATGTCATACCCGTGGAAGCCTCTTTGATATTTCATCCTGTTCGCAAGCATCGCCTGTAATCCTGAATAATCTTTAATCACCGCGTTGTGATTATTTGCTTTATCGGATGAATCCGCATCCATTTGCGTTTGTTGAGTGCTGAAACTCACTTCGTCGGTATTCTTTGATTCTTTATATTGGCTTAATTCCACACACCCGTTTTCGGTACAACGAGTGTGGTAGTGCGATGAGTCTAAAACCATATCTTCAAAGTTCGATTCTTTACCCGCTTGCTTCGCTCCCAAGTACAAAAGTGCTCGTTGGCTGAGCAGTAATTCACAAGTGATTTTAGGGCAAATCGAATCGAGGTAGGGCGAGTAATCTTTAACCTTGATACCAATCCAAGGAAGAGGTTGGTGCCATCCATCTTGCTCATAGGTACAAAGCCCAATCTTTTGGATGTTATTCCATTTTAAAACCCACCCGCCTTTATAAAAATGCTGCTGAAAATGAGTCGGTGTGAGGGTGAAGATCACTCTGCTGCGCAACATTAAATAATAGCCAGTTCCTAGTAGGGCAATAATGCAAAAAGCACCCACGATCAGTAACTTTGGGTTGTCACTGTAGAGCGCAACGATCAAGCAAACGAAGCCTAAAATGATGGCGAGAATACGATACGAACGTTTGAATGAAGGCAAAGAGAAATTTGTAAGGTGACGAGTGTCCATAGGCAACACCAAATTTTCATATTTTTGTCTGGATGGATAACCAGTGTATATGACCCTGAATTGATAAGTCGATGATTAAATAATAGACGCTAGTAGACAATATCGGTATTTTTCGTCGACTTTCGACGCTTCACTCTACAAATAGCTCCGGTTTTTTGGTATAAATCGCGCTTCAAATTTTCACCACTGCGAAAAGAGCAGTGAACTGGAGAAATATTCAATGAGACTTGCTCATAAGCGTAAGGTGCAGGCTAAACTGCAGAAACGCACTAAAGCGGCTGTAGTTAAAGCAGTGGCAACGCCGAAAAAAGCGAAGCCTGTCGCAGAGAAAGTTGTAGCAGAAAAAACTGTAGCAGCAAAACCAGCGGTAGAGAAAGCAGTAGCAGCAACTAAAGAAGTTGCAGTAGCACTGACTCCTAAGCAACAACAAGTTCTAGACATCGTTGTTAGCAATGCTGAAGGCATTAACCCTAAAGGTATCGGCCTAGCAGCTGGTCAAGAAGACGCGAAAGCAGCTTCATGGGCAACAGGCGCATTGAAAAAACTTCTTGAAGAAAACCTAGTAGCGAAAGAGCAACTTGCAGGTAACAAGGTTATCTACAAAGCTATCTAATCCTGTGGGATTACATTCGCTTCGTTAAGTTTTTAAGCCTCGATTTTCGAGGCTTTTTTGTATCTGGCGGATCATGTTAATCTAAATCCTAAATCCTAAATCCTA
>NZ_AJZM02000074.1 GCF_000272405.2 Vibrio tasmaniensis 1F-187 | reverse complement strand
CAAAACTTCTGGTGCGGATCACTATCCCTTGCGAGTGATTTTTCATTAAGTGACCTGTTTTCTGAAAATGAGTTAAATGTGAACCTGAAGAATGAACAAAAAGCAGAGATAAAGATTCATGTTCTTAAATCAGCTTTAACCTTATTGGCTCATGAGAAGATTAAACATAAGAACAAGCTAGTTGAGATGTGTGTGCAGAACGAGCTGGAAGAGATTCTAAAGCAACAGCCAGAGAAACAAATCAACCTAACAAGTGGAATGAGCGTATACGAAGCCTTGAAAGCGGGTGTACTTGATGAGGATAGAGTCTCAATTGATGACCTGAATCTCCTAAGAGGGTTTATCTCATGAGTTACTTAAACAACTTCTTTAAACGAGCTTTACCTGATGATGAGCTATTTGAAACACCCTCGGATTTCAGCACAGTAGATATGCTAACAAACAGCTTCTTCTATCATGTTAAATCTGAAGCTTCGGATACTGAACTCAGGAAGTATAAAGAACTCGCTAGGCTCGCGGATGACCCTATGGATTTCATTGAGCAGATTAAAATGACGCCTGTTCAATCTGCTATTAAAGAGCTTAAACTATTAAAACCGACTCATTGAGTCGGTTTTTTGCCATTTAAAGCACTAAAATTCAAGCTGCTCAGGCTGTTTGCGTTTGCCAAATCGTTTGGCTATATCTCCAAAGATAAAACCAGCATCCACACTCGCGCACTTTTGCTCCGCTTGGGTCTGTACTTTGCCAGGAATAAAGTTCACATCAAAGCCTAAAAGAGTGTCGAATATTTTAATGTTACCGTAAGCATTTTTAATATCACCATCTCTAAACAATTGATAGAGCAGTAGCCAGTATGTGTCGATATAGTAGTTATCACCTGATTTGATGACCGTGTTTGCGAAGTTGATGATTTGCTTGTTGCCAATAAGCATGGAATTCAAAATGGTTAAGCTCACGCAATCTTCGATATCAATGATGGCATCAATAGTTTTATCGGCAGGTGCAATTTCGAGCTTTTTCATTATATGTAAAGGCCAGCAAATGCCATCAGAACGGCGATGTTTGCAGTTTTCAATGATGAGTGCATTTAGGTGTTTATCAATCTCACCTCTATTGATACTGGACTTTTCAATCAGCTCATCCAGATACGGAATTAAAATAGGATAATGCCAAGATAAATTTAGAACACTGCTATAAACGGTCGCTGGCGCTTGCTCGTCAAGAAAGTGGACTATCAATTGAATGGCATACTTCAATACACTACCATCTGGTGTTTGCTTGTTTACAGTGAGTGCATGGTTGATGAATGTAATGGCTTCAGCTGCTGTGAGCTTTGGGTCATCATTATGACCTTTGTTTAATCGACTTGGCAGGCTGCCAAGTAATTCCAATACCCATGCATCTTGGTCTGGTGCAGGCTGTTCGATTATCTGTGTCTTTTGAATGTTTAAAGATAGCTTGTATTTGGCGAGTGACTTACCCAGCAAAAGTAAGAATTGATGCGCGGATTCATTTGTTTCACAGTAGCAACTGTAATCATCAACATATCGATGAAAACTATAACCGGCGGTTCTAAGTTCTTCATCTACTTTGCCTAGAATGATTTCCAAACTGATGTTTGAAGTAGCCGAGCCGATTGGAATTCCTTGAGTCTCATTCCTTTTGCATTTTCTTTGGTACTTATCTACTTCATTGAACCACAAGTGCTGCTGACGATTCGCTTTTGCATGGTCGAATCCAACTAAACCCCATGAAATAGCATGTGAATAAATGCTATTGAAGCAGTTTGATATATCAGCTTTAACTAGAAATCTTTTACCAAAGCTTTCAGTCAGTGCTCGTGTTGTTTTCTCAATAGGGTCTTCATAGTTCATTACCATGATTCGACCATCTTCTCGCTCTTCGGGTTTAATAATACTACTTTCGCTGGTGGTGAATGGCTCTATCTTATCCCAGTGGTCGTGTAGGTGCTTGGCGAGCAATGAGTATGCCTTAGGGTGAATCAGTGACAATTCACGAAATGCGTTGTTATACCTAGTCGCATTGTAAGTCACTAAATCATAGCCACTGCCTTCACGAGTCTTAGATTCATTGAGAGTTGCTAATGCTTCACAAACCTCTGGCGTAAACTGTCTAGTGTTGAGTAGGGGTGGTAATTCACCGATGTTTGATTTCTGATTAGGAAAGTAATTGTAGCGAGTTAGTGCCTTGTAGAGTTTTCTTTTTTTATGAGCGTCCATCATGAGACCATTAACTTAGTTGAACAACATAATCATGCCATAAAAATGATGGTAAAAATGCCGACTTTAACTTAATTCTGAAAACCTGACCTGTGTTGATTTCTAAAGAAAAACCGCCTTCCGGCGGTTTGATGCTTACTTTGAGTTCATGGCTTTTAGTGCTTCGATTATAATATTGCTCTTATCGATTTCAGGCTCACCTTTTGAGAATATCTGCATTATCAGCTTGATTTTAGTGTCTCGCTTGAACTGAAGAATATCTTCTTCTGTCATGCCTTTACACTCTAGAGAGTTGGTTATTTGCTCAGCTAGGATACCTGCCTTTAGCATCGTCATCTTCTCTGTGTTGAGCGATACGATATGTTTAATTAGGAAGAAAAAGACACCAGATAAACCGCCTATAATAAGGGTCGTAGCGGCGACTAGGGGTAGTCTGCTCAGTAGAATATCCCATGCGCTCACATGTACCAAGTAAGGCAGTGTTTCCATAAAGTTCTGACCATTTCGGTAGACATAAATGGCCATACCGACTAAACCTAAAAATGTAATAGTAGCGAACCAATAATAAGCTACTAATTGAGTCTTTGTTTCAGCTGTGTGCCCTGCTGTATCAAAAGTAGTTAGGTTTTTCTCTCGCCGTGCAATGGCTAGCTCTTCTTGTAAACCCTGTAAGGTTTCACGCTCACCAATGATATTAGTCTGGATTTGCTGGACTCTAATCATGGCTTCGTCATGTTCTTTCTTACTTGTGGAAAGTTGTTTCTTGAGTTTATCTAACTGTTGATTGGCTTTGCTCAGTTCAATTGTGACGTTATCGTACTCTTCTGAAATCGCCGCTGTATCGCTACTTACTTTCTTCAATGTCTTTTGGCTGTTTTCAAGAGCACTCTGAGTATGCGATTGTTTTTGCACCAACGTTTGAACGTCGAGTTCAATTGCTTCAAATTTATCTCGCCTAGCGTTGATAATTGAGTTGATATCATTGAATTTTTGTACAATTTTCTGAATTTGAACCTGTGGAGCTCGGTTGGCTTTTTGAAGTGCTTTCTCTGTTTTCTCTAGTTTCTTTATATCAGTATGTAGGGCGCGAAAATTGACTAGCTTTATCGACAGCAAATTACTGCGCTTTGGTAGAATCAAGCCGTAAACCACATCATGTAATTTGTATGTTGTAACGGGAACATTGTGAGCACGCGATGTGACGGTTCTATTCGTTGTAATCTTCTTGTCTGAAGCGATATTGGATATTAACCTAATAGCTGCTTCGGTTTCGTCAGTAGGAGCTTTATCGAATCGCATTTCGGATACGATTACTGGCTCGGAGAATAAAACAACGTGCTCACCCCTTAGTGCGTTTTCGTCATAGTTAGCAGCTCTAAGGGAGCCTGTGATAAACGCAATGGTGGACTGGTCTAAAGATTCAGGCTCGAAATCTTCAATAACCCTCATAAGACCTGAACTGCTATCTGCCCTGTAAGTGGTGTAGAACGAGCTTAGGTTTTCTAGGTACTCATCTAGCGGGCGGGTGATACTATCCGCTTCAATATCACCAAACATCTCATTTAAATCGATGTCTTCCCAGCCTTCTCTACGGTTGCTCATTCTGCCCTCTGAAATTTAGTATTATTCAATTGCATAGAGTGTACCAGAATCAGCAGGAGTGTTGCATATCAATACCTTAAACGCTCACTGTTTATTAATTGCTTCGATTTCTTGGTTATGATGAGAGCTATCTAACTGATGCGTATGTGAATCAGAATGTTCTTGATGTTGTATATCAAACTGTAACGCGAACAGCCATACGTGTTCATGATGATAATAGAGATTGTAAGTTCTTTGTTCCTGACATGAGAGCGGCTAACTGGTTGGCAAATAGGCTACCTAATGCAGTGATTGATGATACTCAAGCCATTACTCTAAAAGATAAAAATGGTGGTCAAGTTGGGAACAAGGGAAATACCTCACAGCGTGGTTGTTCTGTGATTCGAGCTTTAGTTGAGAAGTATGCAACCAAACCCAAAGCTAAAAGGCTGGTGGATAAGTTTGAGAAAGCCAATGGTTTCTATCCAAACATTGATGAGCCAAAACATATGCTCAGATTGTTCAAGGCTAATGCAATGAAGAGAGTGCCAAAAGACTTTAATTTTGATATTTCGGTGAAAGCATGAGTGTAGAACAATATGGTCACTGGAAGTGTCGAGGGGAGTTTGTCCCGAACTGTGTTGCCTTTCTTTATGTCATTCGCTTTCCAAGGCTAGATAAGAAATACATTAGCATAAAAAATAACCGATAAGTTAGTTAGACGAGAAACCACCGTATACAACAGCACGGTAGTATCGAAAGTGCCTAACTGGTGGCATTACACAAGTAGCAGTCCGCTCGGCAATCATTTGTTAAAGAGTGAGGCTGCGGAGTTTGAAATACTGCGGAGCTTTGATATTTGGGCGAAGAAAACCAATAAACCGACATGTATGGATGAAGTTGGCGCAATGCAATACGAGCATAAAGCGATAGAAAGAGCTAAAGAGCGGTATGGCGACTCTATTCTTAATGGTACAACGTTGGATTCATGGCTAAGTGATAACTCGTTACTGACGCATCTATAAGTGGGAAACGTTACCAAACTAGTCTATTAAGAACCCTATAAAGACCAGTTGAGTAACACTTATTGAAAGGATGACGAGGCGAAGCCGAGTTGCCCGCAGGGCTTAAACGTAATCAACGTAACTAATCGGAATGAATCCTTTAGAAAGAGATTGACGCCTGCGGCGTTGATGCCTACGGCATCTCAATACCGACTAGTAAGTTAAACGTAATAGATTGTGCACAACGTAATCTGTAAAAAATAATCCTTATAAAGAAAGAACTTTATTTTACAGTTTTATTCATTCGAACTTATCGCCTACGACGAAAGCGGCTACGCCGCTAATCACTTTTATGCCATGATATGACGTGAAAGCGTAGCCGAAGGCAGAGCGTAAATCCTCTTTGGCACAAGTAGTAGATGCGTCAGTTACATTTAATCCCACCTAGCATGTTTAAAATCTCAGCTTCATCCCATTCTTTGTAGATGACAGTTTTTTGCTGTTTAGTGTAATGCTGCGTCGTCAATGTTATCTCACGTTTAGTAAACCCGTATTCACTAACATCGCTATCTTTATACATTTGCCATTGGGTGCTTGTGGCACCAGCATCGATAATTGGTTTCCGCTTCCACTCATATGCGTTACCTTGTAACAAAATAAAGAATTCAGCTTTCTTATCAATGGGTTTTTCTAATTGTCTGAGCCAGCCTGTGATTTCGTCAGACCAAACCTGATGGCTATTAAGCTTATCTTGAGTTGTGGTTTTAAAAGCTAGTAGGGGCTCTATACTAACAATCTCGTCATATATACTGTTATCTACAACACGAATAGGTGACCAATAAGCAATACGTTGTTTAGCCTGATTTCGCTGTTTCGCTAATTGACCATAAAGGATGTCACTACTTTCAAGCTCAATTTTGATGAGGTAGTTTTCGTTAATGCTAATACGTTTAACTACTTTTTGAACTGCGTCTTTTATTTCTGTTAGCAGGTCATCATTATCAGATTCTAAGTATGTTTTTATTAACTTAGCCCACTCATGGTAGCTTTCTAAGGTTAAGTCGTTAGGCTTGATTTTTATCTTATTAATTTCATCAACTAGTTGTTGAATATCAGATTTCTCTTTCTCAAGTAATGATTGCAAGTCATTCATTAGCTCAGGATTTTCAAATACAAGTATCTGGCGCTTTCTGAATATTGTTTGTTTATTCTCTAGCTCAGTATTGAGCGCAAGTAGCTCGTTGCTGTCATCCTCAGCTGTAAACACGTGATGCTGAATGCTTTCTAGAACAACTCTATTAACGTGTTTTTGCTGTAGGGCAGGGAAGCAGTTTTTCTCACCACGCTGAGAGGCTGAACAGCGATAGTAGCTGTTACCCTGTGACGTAACCACGCACATACTAGAGTCACAACACTGACAGTAGAGCCGACGAATACCACCTAAGATGCTTACACGTTTACGATTGCCTACTGCGTACGTGCGTTGCTCTTTGATACCACGAATCTGATACCACTCTGATTCTGAACACACAACCAATATAGCCTTCTAAGCTATATTGGTTGTTCTCTAGAGTCACATTTAGACGACCGAATAAGTATTCAGAGCGAAAGAACTTTGCTACTGATGACCAACTCAATACGACGCCATTACGCTCTAAAAACTGCTTACATTTCAATACACCTTTGCCAGCTAAAGCCATTTCTATACACGAACGTGCAAGCTTGAATTTTTCATCATCAACTTGGCAGATTTTGTTTTCAATCTTCATATACCAAGGATGGCGACCAACACCTATATCATAAGCTGTGTCTGGGCTAGGGCGTTCACCACGTTTGAACTGGTTTATACGATGCAATGCGTATTGATTGGTTAGATAGCTTTTCTTCGCACTTTCTTCGTTTGCAGTTTTAAAAGCTAATGTTTTCAATACTGAAGACATTACGCAATCTTTCTTGTATACGTGATTATCTATAGTTGTAAGGATACGAACACCAGAACTTACGATAGTGTTGTATAGGTTTTCAGATGCCGTGAGAGTTTGTCGGCTTAGTCTGTCTAAAGCACGCATAACGATTATCGAACCACTGGCTATTTGACCTGATTCGATGTGTTTAATAATTAGGTTTAGTTCGCCTTCTTTGGCGTTCTTTCCCTTGTAAGAACTGATACCAGCATCATTATAAGCTCGTCCAATAGGCATACTGTGTTCTTGGCTTAGCTGCTCCAGTAAACGACTATCGCCTTGTATGCTCATACTGAGTCCAGAAGTCTGTTTCCCTGTAGAAACCCTGCAATAAGGATAAAGCTTCATACGCTGCCACCAAAATTAAAGATATGAGTGTAACAGATTATAGTTTAGTGATGCGAAACAGAGCTGTCTCGGTATTCTAGAGCATCTATAGGAAACACTTTTTAAGTATTTTCTAAGCAAAAGCATTAAGTCGTAACTAAATAAGGAGCTCATTAGAGCTCCTTTTTTTTGTTCATCTGAAAGTCGCTGTATCCTAAAGCAACAATCTATGACCCATAAGCAGCAATCTATGGCCCATAAGCAATAAGCACAGTCCGATAGACGGCCGTAAAAATCATTTGAATGAAGTTATAACGACTCAAACGATTAGCGAGTACAGCTGTGCAACATAGCCTTAATATGATCGAATTTGTCGCTATAACTCGTCATTAGCACGGTTTTTCATGCGGTTATAAATTTATCTTTGATAACGAATGGTATATATTTGATTGATCTATATGAATTTGCGTTGGTTTGTGATCATCAAAAGAACATTTACTCTGCTTATCGCTACATTATCAGTTTCAGTGAACGCGTTTGCTGACTCTTTACCTGAGCGTATCGATAACTTCACTAAACTTTTTGATCATGAAATGGCAATTGAATCTTATGATATTCGACTGCTTCAGGCTGATTACCCGACTCGCTTGATCATGCCGTCTTCTATGCTGCCGCAAACTGCTGAATACCCACTAAAAGACATCCAACGCTTATACCGGTTATCAAAAACATGCAGCGGAAAGTTGCCTTTAAGCCCTCTAATCACAGAGCCTTTGGTCTTTACTCGTGCAATGTGTAAAGGAACTAAACTTTCTGATCGTTGGTTTACTCGAAGTGGTTTGATTCATCCCGGTGGCGGTTCATATGCCGCACGCTACGTTGAGTTATACCCAGAGAAATTTGACTCGTTGAAGCGCTACATGCACATTCAAGAGCGACCGAACACCGAACACGATGAACTACTGTCTCGTCTACAGAAGATGGACAATGAAGCCATAACAGCTTTGCTAGCGGGTGCGAGTATGTTTGTTGAGCTTGATGAAATGTGGGTCAAGCGCGGTGATAGATATTACCTGTATAAAGAATCAGTTTGGAACGAAAACGCTACGCTCGCGGGCTTATCCTTTAGTTTGTCCTCAGAAGGCAACAGCTGTTTCGTCCAACGCGGCAATGTATGTTGGGAAATAGAAGATCATTCAGAGCTTCTGCAGATCGCCATGTTTATTTTGGTGATTGCCAATATCCTACTCGTGTTGGGGTGGGCGGTTTACCGTTGGAACAGTAAAAAACAAGAGATGAAGAGCCGCATGCTGGTTCTTCAAATTCTAACGCATGAATTAAGAACACCGATTGCGAGTTTGTCATTGACGGTTGAAGGGTTTAGGCGAGAGTTCGAACACTTGCCAGAATCGGTATATGATGAATTTCGTAGGTTGTGTGAAGATACACGCCGTTTAAGGCAGTTGGCAGAAGCAAGTAAAGACTATTTGCAATCAGACAACCAACCGCTTGCAACAGAGTGGGTGCCAAGTGTTGAAGAGTGGCTTCAATACAAAGTTGAAGAAGACTTTGCTCCGGGCATTGAACTCCGCGTAAACAAAGATATTGCTGCAAAAGTAAACGTATATTGGTTAGGAACGTGTATCGATAACCTGATCAGAAATGCAGTGAAATACGGCGTTGCCCCGGTGATACTAGAACTGAATACTTCTGACAAGAAGCTGACATTCAAAGTTATAGATAATGGAGACTTGTCTCGCAAAGATTGGGGGCAACTAAGAAAGCCATTCGTAAGTAAGAGTGGACTCGGTTTAGGTCTGACGATAGTAGAATCTATGGTCGGAAAAATGGGCGGTCACATGACGCTTATCGGCCCCCCAACAACATTTATTTTGGAGATACCTTGTGAAACAGACATTGCTTCTCGTTGAAGACGATAAAAATTTAGCTGACGGTTTATTAGTTAGCCTTGAGCAAGCTGGATATGAATGTTTACATGCCGAGCTGATCTCTGAAGTTGAAGGCTATTGGGAACAAGCGGATCTTGTGATCCTAGACCGTCAACTTCCTGATGGTGACTCAGTAGATTCACTTCCCGGTTGGAAGAAAAAGAAAGACATCCCAGTTATTTTGCTAACGGCTCTGGTGACAGTAAAAGACAAAGTTGCCGGCCTAGACTCAGGTGCGAATGATTACCTAACGAAACCATTTGCAGAAGCTGAACTGTTTGCTCGAATCCGTGCACAGCTACGCCTACCTGATGCTGAAGATCAAGATGCATCAAAAGTGATGGCTCAAAACCTTGTCATTGACAAAGCAACACGTGAAGTGTTTTTTAACGAACTGGAAGTCACGTTAACGCGTACGGAATTTGATCTATTGCTATTCTTGGCAAGTAATCTTGGTCGAGTGTTTACTCGTGATGAGCTACTAGACCACGTTTGGGGTTACAACCACTTCCCAACAACTCGTACTGTAGATACGCACGTTCTGCAACTAAGACAGAAGTTACCAGGTTTAGAAATTGAAACCTTACGTGGCGTTGGCTACAAGATGAAAGCGTAATGAAAAAAGCCTTACTTCCACTACTCATTTTATCAAGCGTCATCAATACTGCACACGCAGCCGATTGGTTTAAGGACAGTGATGCGCTGACACAAGTGCACAAGCACCTGCTAGATAATGATTTAGCATTGATGTTTGATTCACTAGTGGAAGTTTGGCAAATCAACGCTTCGCAATCTCGCGAAGATCATCTCAATCAGCTGTTCGAGCAAGCATTGAACAAAGATTGTGGGAAAACGCTCACCAAAAACACTTTACCGGACTGGATAAGCTCGGTCGTCGTGAAAAGACACATTATCCAAAGCCCAGGCAGGGAAACATTCCGTGTGGCGATTGACGTTGAATCGGAAAGCAACATCCAAGACATCACCTTTGAGAAGTGGGTCGACAAGGTCGTTTCGTCTGATAGTGAGTTCACCAAAGGTAACCCTGTAATCAATAACACTTCAGTGAGTGTATACAGCAAACGTTATAGCTTAGCGTCTCAACTCGATTCTGGACTTTATCGCCTGACTGTAAAAGGAAATAGCGGTAACTCCTGGAGCACTTGGGTCATTCTTGGTGAAGTGGTTATGCGTCAACAAGTTCGTTGGGCATCTAAAGACTCTTGGTTGATCGATAAAAAAGCACTGCTGAACCCGTACTGCCCATTACCAAAGTTAGACGTAGGTTTGTACGATTATGTCGATGAACGGTATAAGCAGGTGTGGGGTAAAAGTTATGAATCCGATTATCCGACCAATTTAACGGGTGAAGAACTGCCCAATGATCGTTATGTTTTAGCTGTTTCAATGGTACATTCGCGCTGGCAAGGTGACATAGCGATAGAGCAAGCACAAACTATCAGTAAAACTTATGATATTTCTAGCGAAGAGTAGCTAAAGTAATTTAGAATTGAGCCGTTAATAATGTAAGGGATCTAACAAAGATAAACGGCATGAAAAATACAACTAAACTACTCGCAGCATCAATTGCATTCGCCAGTCTTCCTCTTTCAGCAGCAAACTACGCCATTGAAGCGCGTGGTGATGCGATGGGTGGTGTTGGTGTTGTTTCAGCAAACTTCCTAACAGCTCCATTCTATAACCCAGCACTTGTTGCTATTTATCGTCGTAACGATGATATGGGTATGATCACGCCAAGTTTTGGTGGTAGTTATAATGACCCCCAAGACATGAAATCAAATATTGATTCCGCTCTGGCTGCGACAAACACTGCAGATTTAGATGCAGCTCTTAAAAAACTCGATGGTAACCAAGCTAATGTTGAACTTGGTGGTGTTGTCGCATTCGCTATCCCAAATCAATTTATAGCGGCGAACCTATTCGGCAAAGCCTATACAGAATCGTTCGCTACACCAAATGTTTACAACGAAGCGTCAGCGACAGATGCCGATAAGCTTGAGTTGTCGACGGTAGAAGCCGTTGCTATTGGTGTTACCGAAGTTGGATTAACTCTCGCTAAATATCAAACCTTTATGGGGCAGCATATTTCATTTGGTATCACGCCTAAACTTCAACGTATTTACACATACAACTACGTTGCTTCTGTTAAGAGCTACGATTTGTCTGATGTAAGAGACAATGGTGAAGGTGAAACTTCTTTTAATATGGATGCTGGCGCGCTTTGGTTCACAGGTCCATTTCGAGTTGGTTTTTCGGCTACCAACTTAATATCTAGAGATATCAATACCAAAGATACATCTCAAACTTTAACGAGCACGACCAGCGGTGTGACACACAAAGTCGGTGGCCAATACGCATACAAACTAGAGCCAGTATATACCGTAGGTGCTGGTATCGTAGCGGACTACTTCACGCTTAGTGTCGACTATGACTTAAATGAAACCGAAAAGTTTACTTCGTTCAAAGATAATGAACAGATGATTCGCGTTGGTACAGAAGTTGATGTTCTGCGTCAGCTACAGCTAAGGGCAGGGTACTACAAGAATTTGGCATACTCTGGTTCAGAAGGTACAGTCACTGCAGGTATTGGGTTGTCGCCACTCAATTTGTTCCAGTTAGATTTAAGTGCTAACTACACAAATGAAAATGCAATGGGTGCATCAATCAATTTCCTTGCTAGTTACTAACAGTCCTTATATAGTTCTGCTCCTAAATAAAGGAGCAGACTATGCTAAACGACTTACCAACCCTTTCTCACGAAGAACAACAGAAAGCTGTTGAACGAATTCAAGAAATGATGACCCAGGGCATCAGCACAGCACAAGCTATCAAAATCGTTGCTGAGCAAATTCGTGAAGAAATGAGTAATAAAGAAGAGTAGGGCATTAGCCCTTCTTTTTTAACACCTTAGCGCACTATAACTAAATATATTACCCTATAGTATATTATCTCGTACATACCAATTCTTTAGTTACCCTAAACCCCGGACTATTCAAAACCATTAAATGCCTTTCATTCAGTAAGTTACGTTAGAGTAATCCACTTATCAGGCTTTTCTTGGCTTCTATTTGTAATTAAATTACAGCGAGCTCTGAAAGCAATACAACTATCATTTTGGGTGTCAGTATTTATGTCACCATGTCTAAGTAGTTAAATCTATGGCGTTTTTTAAGGATAGTGACGTTGTGACTTCCATTTTTAGTGGATCAGAGTGCGTGATTAGAAGCGTGACGGGAGCAGAATAATAAGGATTTCCTCGAAGAGCAGCGCGAGATAAGTAACGACGGTAATGTTCAAAACCGATACCGCGAGTGACTTACGACTGCTTAGAGAAAGCTTTTACTAGCCAGATATGTGCGGTTTAGAACCAGTAGTTAGGAAGCTTAGAAACGATACATCTCAACCTGAGAATGCGATTAATGGCGTTACTACAGAATGTGTTATTACCGATGGTGAGAGCGCGCTTAGAGGCGTACATATCGATTAGAACCCTAATGAGACAGTAAAGCTTTTGGCTTCTTTAGTCTGCGTTGAAAATCTAACGGCGGCTTAAATGGACAGTAGATATCGACAGGGTATTAATGGCGTCTTGATTGGGTATTGGCAGAGAGTTGAACGTGTAACTGCAGTCTAGTCAAGCGAGCTTTAGTACAACTTTGCGACTTGGTTTCGTCCGTTGTCTTTCGCTTGGTAGAGTGCCTTGTCTGCACGTTTAATTGCAGAACGTATCGATTCATGTTGCTTAAGCTGTGTTACTCCAGTCGAAGTCGTTACTTTAAGCGCTTTAGGCCAAACGCTTTGGTCGATTGCTAGGTATAGATTATTGATAGATTCGTTACACTGTAGCGCAGTTTGCTCCAGGCAAACTAAAAGGAACTCCTCACCACCCCAGCGATAAAGTAAATATTGCTCACCAAGACTCTCGTTAGCCGTTGCGACAAACTGAATAAGTACTTTGTCACCCACTTCATGGCCATGTTGATCATTGATTTGCTTAAAATGGTCTAAATCAAACAAAGCGATGTGAATGGTTTTTCCTTGCTGAGCTAACCATTCAAAATCATAGAAAGCATCTAAAGCTTCAGTTCTGTTCCTACAGCCGGTTGACGGATCGGTTGTAGCCTTTATCTTTAGCTCTTCAATTTCTTGAGTCAACAAACGTTGTTGCTGTGCGGCATCTGTTCTTGTTCTTCTGGCTAGATATAACGCACAAGATATATAGTAAATCGCATACAGCACCCATAAACTAATTAAGAGTTTTCCTAGTACAAACTTGTCGATCGTCTTGCCGTGAAAAACGATGCTTTGTACTGTCAGTTTATGGTGCCCATCAAGTGTGCTAGCACCAAGCCCTAACTCAACAGACACTGCGTTGGTAACGTCTACGGCGCTATTCGTAATAGGGTGGTTGTAATAGTCGATCCACCACAAAGGGACATTGAAATAATCTAAGTCGATGTGTTTTCTATCGGGTAACGAGAAATCTAAACGATTGAACTTATTAGACATAGCGTCACCTTGAACGCTGTAATTCTCGTCGTAATTTCGAATGTAAAAGCGAAACCTTGGCTGTTCTTGGCCTTCGTAATCCATATTGATGGTCACTGAGTCATACACTGAGAGATCCAGACCTTTACCTTCCGTAGAGATAACGAACTCAATCTCACAGAATGGCGAGCTATAGGTACGCTTAAAGTCACACTGTAACTCAATGGTGTCTTCTGACTTATACAGCACCCCTTTGGTGCCACCATTATGTTCTTGGTCAGTGTTAACGAGTGTAGGGAATCTATCTGGAGTGATAACGTAGTTTTGATCCATGATCATATGGTAAGAGATAAACGACAGTAGAGTGGCAGCGAGGCAAAAAACCGAAAGGAATATATTGATTTGCCTGAATACGTTGTCGCTCAAAATGTTAATCATCCATACATGTAACTTTGTGGTTATGCGTGATGTCACCGCAAACAGAGATTCTATCGAGTATTCACATTCGAACCCAATAGTTAAAATTGAAGATTATACAGAAAAGTTAATGATTAAACTGATTTTTAGAACAAATTCTGTACGCATGGCGTTGGTTTTGAATGCTATTCACTCGATAAGTGTGGTTTTTGCGGGGGTATCAATTTAACTGTATATTTATACAGTTAAATTTAATGTGGTTCGGTTTGTCGTAATCAGAGTTATGTGTGCGAGTTTTATGGCTTGCTGTGACAACGAGTCACGAGGCCACTGTTACTGTTCGTCAATTAGAGTGGAGGGTAGTTATGTTGCAGTGTCACTTTTTGGTTCCAATTTTATCGCAACACTTTGTTAGCTATGTAAGCCTTCTTGTCGTTCATTCCCAATTACGCGCCATATGTCGAACAAGGCTTCAATGCACTGCAGAACATCCCTAACCCTTATTGGTTTGTAGTCGGTGCCGTAGTTGTCGATACGCTAGGCATGCGTGCCATGGTGCGATACTTACTTGAATACTACGTATCTCGATGGAAAACGAAGTGATGGCGTATCTCGAGGCGTTAATCATTGCTCTCATTACAGGTTGAGTCTCAAGCCTTGGCACGATTGCGGCTTTGAAAACAGACATCAACTGGATAAAACGAGTACAACAAGACCAAGAGCAACGGATACGAAAATTGGAGGATCCCAATGGCTAAAAAGGTATAAGTGCAGAAGGGTATACACGTAGAAACTGGAGAGTAATTAGGTCGAATACTGCATGAAAACGTTACAAGAAACGTTGATAATTTAAACTAATCAAGGCTAGCACAGTTCAACCTGAATGATTGGCTCAAGTAGCTGTGTTCCTGGGCTTGTAGCCGTAATATCAATAGTGTCGGCAATTATAAAATGCAAAATTAAGCCATCGATAATTTTTGGTATAGTACAAGAACGGTAGTATCATATACTGTATAGGTACTCGTTGTGAGTGCTTTTTTTCGGCGGTATTAGTTCGCATATTTGCTACATCAGTCTGGGCGACTCCTACCTGTATGGTAATACCTTTTTACTTTTAAATTATTTCTTAGATTTTTTGCTGGTACTTATGAAAAAGATTTTAATTGTTCCTTTGGCGGTTGCTTCTCTTTATGGGTGTAATAGTACGCCTACCGCGCGTACTGTAACTGAGGCTGAACTCCCGAATTATGAGTCTATGGTTTCCACACTTGGTGCTGGCCAATATCACGATTACTGGGTTCAGGTTGGCAATAAAAACGAAGCTTGTGAGATTCATATTGAAGGTTATCAATTTCCTGGTCTTACTTCTGTTGCTGATCTTACTTCTGAAAACTTAGCTTGGGATGGCGGCTGTAAAAACGGTAAGACGCATGGCATCGGAAAGATGACAGTCGATGCTGGGTCTTTCAATTGGTATGAGATTGCTTACCACAATCAAGGGATTACGGACCAATATTTCTACGCGGGAGCGGAAGGTCAGAATGTGGTTCGTTATGGATCGTATATTCGCGAGAACGGAAAGATGGTTAAGCGATATGAGGTTCACTCTACAACCAACGTTGATGGCGAGTTGGAATTTATATATAACTACCTTGAGGTTGACCAAAAGCGTGGTGTTAGTAGTGGGGTACATCTAAAGAATTACAACGACGGTTCGAGTGGAAAGTACTCTGGAATTTTTGGTAATTCACTCTTTTTCGGTACTCGTGAGCTTTACAACTCCTCAAAATCACTAATGTGGTCCGGTTTGGGTTACGTTAACATGGCTGATGAAAAGGCTGAGTCTTTTTCAATTTATCGTACCTCAGCAGGGGATTGGCATCAGTATTATGAATATGGCGCGTTAATTGAAGCTGTGGTCTTACCGACCTCTTTTGCTTCTCAGGTCAGCAAGGTTTCTTACAATGCATCTAGAAATGCAAGTGCTGTTGATGCCGCAGGAAGAATGGCTTTGGCAATGAAAGAGAAGTACGATTCATCGCATCGTGTCGTCGAATACGAAGTGCGAGATGAGCCTGATTCTTCTGAAAGTGAGTCTTCGACTGTTTCAAGTGTGTCGACAGGTACCGGTTTCTTTATTTCTTCTGACGGCTACCTCCTCACAAACAGCCATGTCGTGTCTGGCGCGCACAATATTTCTGTCGTTATGGATGGAAAAACAGTTCCAGCTACGTTAGTGGATCAGGATGTGAGCAACGATATTGCACTGTTGAAAGTGAACAAATCTGTTACACCGCTGCCTCTTGAACTTAAGGTTAAGACCAAGAAGGGGACAGAGATTGCTGTACTAGGTTACCCAAATGTTGGTATTCAGGGGAACGATCAGAAAGCGACTTTTGGTTACATTAATGCAAGTTCGGGCGTTAAGGGGGATACTAGGTACTTCCAGATAAGCTCACCTATTCAACCCGGTAACTCAGGCAGCCCAATGGTGGATAATCGAGGCGTGGTGGTTGGTATCGCATCGGCAAGTTTGAATCAGGATGTGGCTCTACAGACAACCGGTACTTTAGCACAGAACGTTAATTACGCAGTTAAGGTGCCATATGCTCTACCAATGCTGATTGGTAATGATGTTAACTATAAGCAAATCCAAAGCTCTAAGGTATTGAGCAAGCCAGTTTTGATAGATAAGATCTCAAAGAGCGTTGTTTTGATAGTTGCTCAATAGTAACGAGGACGATATCCAAAAGCCCACACAGTGTGGGTTTTTTTGTCTTGAGATTGGCCCTCTTACCGTTCTGATCCGCACCAGAAGTTTTGG
>NZ_AJZM02000073.1 GCF_000272405.2 Vibrio tasmaniensis 1F-187 | reverse complement strand
TAGAGTGAAGTACCGTAAATGGGTGTTAGCAATATTTCAATCAAGAACAAATTAACATTAATGTTTGTTGTCATTATTTTCGCAATGACTATGATTCAGACTTATGTAACAGGTAAGCAACTTCTTAACGAAACCTATCGTTCCATTCAGCAGTATTCAAATACACTAACTGATACAACGGTATCGGGTATAGAAAAATGGATTGAAGGCCGAATCAACGTTGTAAATGCAGCGAAAAATTCGTTTACTTTTACCGATGACCCAACCAGCTATTTAACTCAAAGTACGAGTGCTGGTAAGTTCCAAATTGCCTACGCAGGACTTTCTGACGGTCGCTTTCTTCTAGGTGGTGATTTGCCAGTACCGCAAGATTACGACCCACGTACTCGAGATTGGTACAAAGCGCCTATGGCTGCAGGTCAAACAGTCGTCACTGAACCCTATGTTGATGTGGCTACGAATGACCTAGTGGTAACAATTGCAAGCCCATTCAATGCCAACGGGTTCTCTGGCGTTATTGGTGCAGACCTGAACTTAAACACCCTCATCAATGATATTGTAAGTATTGAGCAACCTGGTGTTTACGCTTTTCTTGTCGATGGTAAAGGTAACATTGTTGCCCATAGAGACCGCAGCCTAACGCTAAAGCCTGTTTCTAATATTTCAAACAACCTTTCTGCTCAGAAAATCAAATCACTTGCGCAAAATCCAGAATTTGAAGAGCTAACGATTAAAGGTACCGACTCCCTTCTTTCTGCTCAGAAAGTTCCTCATACAGACTGGTATTTCACTGTTGTTATCGATAAAGACCACTCTTTTGCTTCTTACTATTCATTAGTTCGTCAGTCGGTAATATTTGGTCTAATACAACTTGCTGTAATCGCATTCGTTGCGATGTTTATCATCAAGAAAGCACTGTCGCCATTAACGACACTAAGCTCGGCAATGGAAGCATTGTCCAAAGGTGACGGCGACTTAACACAGCGTATGACTGTTCATAGTAAAGACGAGATTGGCACCCTAGCGCATCACGTCAACGCGTTCATAGCAAAACTTCAAGAGATAGTGCGTGATATTGCGGGCTCTTCGAACCAACTTAATCAGCAGTCTGAAATTAGTACCAATGTCGCTCGTCAAACAAGTGAAGGTCTATCAGTCCAACTTCACGAAATTTCTCAGATTGCTACAGCCGTACATGAAATGTCGGCAACAGCAGAAGAAGTAGCAAACAACGCGCAAATGACGGCTGATTCAGCGATCAGTTCAACAGAGAATTGTGAACAAGGTAAGCAAGTCATCATTCGTAACCAAGATTCCATCACTAGTCTTGCTCAACAAGTTGAGAACGCTTCAGGAATCATTCAAGAAGTTGAGAAGAATGCGTTAGACATCAACACTATTCTATCAACCATTTCTGATATTGCAGAACAAACTAACCTATTGGCCTTAAACGCAGCGATTGAAGCAGCACGTGCGGGTGAACAAGGTCGCGGTTTTGCGGTTGTGGCAGATGAAGTTCGTGTTCTTTCTCAACGTACTCACAGTTCTACAGACGAGATTCGCGAAATGATCGAGACTCTTCAGAAAAACAGCGTCAGTGCGGTTGAATCAATGCAACGTAGCCAAGACTTGGCGCAATCAAGTGTCGATGATGCAAACAATGCGACTATTGCATTGGAAGAGATCGCGACATCGATTCAACAGATCTCAGAGATGGCTTCACATATCTCGAATGCTGCTTCTGAGCAAAGATCGGTTACCGGCGAAGTCAGTAAGAATATTCAGTTGGTTAATGATGTATCAGAAAACATGTCTACTGAGGCTGATAACTCTCGTCATTTGTCTGAAGAGTTGCGCGGTATTGCTCAACAGTTGAATACTCAAGTTCAATTGTTTAAATACTAGACGTACGGATAATTCGTTCTAGCTCTTGAGCGCGGTTAAACAATGTTGTTTAACCGCGTTTAAAATTAGAACCAACATCAGAATGACAAAAAGCCCCCGACCACTATTGTGTTCGGGGGCTTTCTTATTCTCATTAGTTTCTTATTATAGTTAGCAAATAAACGCTTAGCTGCTAGCAAATAACTAATGCAACTATAGGTCAACCAATACGGTTATAGACCGACTAAGACTGTTATAAGCTAACCATCAGCATCTTTTTCTGATGATCCAAGTACTCTTCATAAGTACCTTGGAAGCTCACTAATTGTTGGTCTTTTACATCAATGATGTGTGTTGCTAGCGAAGAAACGAACTCACGGTCATGGCTTACAAAGATAAGCGTCCCCGTGTAAACCTTCAATGCGTCGTTCAGGGCTTGGATTGCTTCCATGTCCATGTGGTTCGTTGGCTCGTCCATTACAAGCACGTTGATGTCTTGCATCATTAGCTTGCCGAATAACAAACGGTTTTTCTCTCCACCAGAACAGTTACGCGCTTTCTTGTTCGCATCATCAGCAGTAAACAATAGACGACCTAGAATACCACGTACCATAAGGTCATCGTGCTTCACTGTACGCCATTGTGAGATCCAATCGAAGATACTCAGGTCGTTATCAAAGTCAGACGTGCTATCTTGTGGGCAGTAGCCTACTGATGCGTTTTCAGACCATTTAACGATACCTTCGTTTTGCTCAAGCTCTTGAACTAGGCATTTCAATAGTGTTGTTTTACCCACACCGTTCTCACCGATAACGGCAAGACGAGTTCCCGCTTCAAGCAGCAAGTTACCACCAGTAAACAGTGTTTCGCCATCGAAGCCGTGACCAAGGTCTTGAAGTTCAAGCGCTTGACGGTGCAGTTTCTTGCCTTCACCAAAATCAATGGATGGGCTCATACGGCTTGATGACTTCACTTCATCAAGCGTGATTTTGTCCATCTTCTTAGCGCGAGAACTTGCTTGTTTCGCTTTAGAAGCGTTCGCACCAAAACGGTTTACGAAATCTTGAAGTTCGCTGATCTCTGCCGCTTTCTTAGCATTGCTCGCTAGAAGTTGATCTCGAATCAAACCAGACGCTTCTAGGAAGTACTCGTAGTTACCCGGGTAAACACGTAGCTCGCCGTAGTCGATATCCGCCATATGCGTACATACAGAGTTAAGGAAGTGTCTATCGTGCGAAATGATGATCATTGTACATTTACGCTGGTTTAGCTCTTCAGCAAGCCAGTTAATCGTGTGAATGTCCAAGTTGTTGGTTGGTTCATCAAGAAGCAGGATATCTGGGTTTGCAAACAGTGCCTGTGCCAATAGCACACGCAGTTTCCAACCCGGAGCAACTTGTTGCATTAGGCCGAAATGAAACTCTTCTTCGATACCCGCTTGAATTAGGATATCACCAGCACGGCTTTCTGCCGTGTAGCCATCCATTTCCGCGAATTCACTTTCAAGCTCCGCGACTTTCATACCATCGTCTTCGCTCATTTCTGGCAAAGAGTAAATACGGTCACGTTCTTGTTTTACTTCCCACAGTTTTTTGTCACCCATGATTACTACATCGATAACGCTGTACTGTTCAAAAGCGAACTGATCTTGGCTTAGCACACCCAGTTTTTCTCCAGGAGTGATCGAAACGTTGCCCGAACTTGGCGTCAATGCGCCACTTAGGATTTTCATGAACGTTGATTTTCCGCAACCATTGGCGCCGATCAAACCATAACGGTTTCCGTTACCAAATTTAGCAGAGATGTTTTCAAACAGCGGCTCTGCGCCAAATTGCATTGTGATGTTCGCGGTAGATATCAAAGAACTAATTCCTAAGCGTGTACTGACAGATAATTATTTGGCTATTTCAATCAGCCAAAATAAGAAGTACGAAAGTATGGATTAAACATAAAACGAAGCGCGGATTATATAGAGATCAGGATCACATTGTCGAGGTTAAACAGTGAACGAATGAAGAACAACGCACAATAAAGTGTATTTCGTCGGTTATTACATCATAAAAAGAAAAAATCCCCACTAATTCCATTAGTAGGGATTTCATTTCCCATCAATAAAAGCATCAGACTCTAATTCGAATGAATACCGATTGACGCTATTTAGTTACTTTTTTCTGAACGTATTTTTGACCAACATCGACAACGGCAACATCTCTAAAGAAGCTTCTCCCCAACAGAATTGGGAAAGAAAGATGCGTTCGATCTGCTAGCGTAAATTCAGTCTTATCTTTTAGATCGCCGATTTGAATTGAAGCGACAACAACAGCACGTCGTTGTGTGCCTTCCGCGCTCGACTGCTTGATCTTAACCCAACGCTCTACCGGCAAGCTGATCTCTTCAGTTGTGATGCCATCATGTTCAATTTTGAACTTAACCCAATCTTTACCGTCACGTTCGAAATCAACAATATCAACGGCACTGATTGATGATGTTGTTGCACCTGTATCAACTCGTGCTTTAAACGCTTCTTTAAGACCAGGAACAAACACCCACTCCTCTTCGCCAAGAATCAGTTTGCCATCGCTTGTCTTGGTTGGTTTTGCAGTCGGTTTTTGTTCAGGCTTTGGTTTCGCTTCTGGTTCCGTTGGTTTTACTTCTTCAGGCTTCTCTGTAGGTTCCGTTACTTTCTCACCTTCCGTTGTGTCAGTCTTAGAAGAGTCATCCACAACAGGTTGTTCTACTTGAGGCTTTTGCTCTGGCTCGACAGGAACTTGAGTCGTCGTCGAACAAGCAAACAGGCCACCACTTAGCATTAAAACTACAATCGCTTTCCAATTATACATTCAGTCACCTTCTATTTTGAAACGTTGGCTATCGCTTTAGCCACATAAGGAATATGGGATTCAGAAAGGCCCGCGATATTGATGCGTCCATCACCAACACCATAGACTCCATATTCTTCACGTAGTTGATTCATTTGAGTTTCTTTAAAGCCTAGTACACTAAACATGCCTTTATGGCTTTCGATGAAGTCAAATTGTGACGTGTTGTAAGTATTTCGCAATTCATCACATAAACTTTGGCGCAGATTTAACAAACGTTGCTGCATTTCACTCAACTCTTGTTTCCAAATCGTCGTTAGCTCTTGATTCTGAAGAATTGTTTTAACCAACGCGGCACCATGATCTGGCGGCATTGTGTAAGTTGAACGAGCCAGTGTCAGTAGCTTACCTTTAGCATTGCCTACGTGTTCGCTGTTCTTACCGATAACAATCGCGGCACCCGTTCTTTCACGGTACAAACCGAAGTTTTTCGAACATGACGTCGTAATCAACATCTCTTCTACGTTGTTCGCCATATGTTGAAGACCTTTTGCGTCTTCTTCTAGGCCATCACCAAAGCCTTGGTAGGCAATATCAACAAACGGTAAGAAACCATTCTTTTGCGATAACTTAGTAATTTCCTGCCACGCTTCAAAATCAATGTCAGCACCCGTTGGGTTATGACAGCAACCGTGAAGAAGTACCACGTCTGATGGACCTGCTTTTGAAAGGTCATCCAACATTCTTGCAGTATCAACTTGCTTCGTTTCAGGACTAAAGTAATTGTAGTATCGAACTTTTAAGCCTGCCGCTTCCATCACCGGTTTGTGGTTAACGTAGCTTGGGTTTGAAATCCAAACCGTTGTGTCTGGTTGAGAGACTTTCATCAAGTCACCCAACATGCGAAGTGCTCCACTTGCACCTGGTGTTTGAATCGCAGCAACGCGACCTATTGCAGAAGTCCCTTTAAGCAACAGATCAACCATGCTCTGATTAAACTCTTCACAGCCTGCTAGGCCAACATAAGCTTTGGTTTTCTGTGTTTCAACAACGATATCTTGAGCCTTAGAGACGGCTTTCATGATCGGTGTTTCACCTTGGTCGTTTTTGTAAACGCCAATGCCTAAGTCGACTTTATCAGTGCGAGTATCGCCGCGGTAAGCGACAGACAGAGATAGAATTGGATCTAAAGTTGGTTTTGGTAGATGTGAAAACATGAAAGTCACAACCCTTTGAAATTCAAGTATGAGTTTCACGTTAACATTATCGTAGACAAATCAGAAACATTTTTTAATAGAAGCGCTTAGTTACCATTAGTAATTAGAAGTAATCAGAGATTGGTCATTTCAAACGGATAAATAGTGCAAATTTCAAACACCTAATAACCAATTGCACAATTCAAAGCGCTGTATTTCTATGTATCTTATGCTTCTATGTGTCTTATGTTTGCATGCGCCTATAAAGATCGCTATTGGGCACTTTGTTTGAATTGTCTTGGTGTCATTCCTGACCACGCCTTAAACCGAGTGCTAAAGTTAGCGGCATTTGGATATCCGACTATCTCACCAATGTGTTGAATCGACCAATCACTCGATCTAAGTAGCCGTGCAGCGTATTCCATTCTCATACGCATGATATGAGTCATAGGGCTGTGCGAGTAATAGCGCTGACACAAACGATGGAAGTGTGGCTCTGAGCACGGGAATAAGCTCGCGAGTTCATGAACGTTCCATTCTTTATGGAGCTGCTTTTGTACATTATCGAAAACGCGTCTTAAGCGGATCAAATTGCGCGATTGCTGCTGCGGAACCGGCGCATTAATCATGAACTCTATTTGGGCAACGCTGTGAGTGGCAATCGCTCCACCTAAATCTATGGGTAAGGCAATACTTCTCAACAGAGTATGAATGCACGACGAGACGACTTCTGCCGCCGGAGACAGCGTATAACTCACCTCATCATTGACGACATTTTCCCATAGCTTGTCGGGCGAGAGAAAGATCCATGCGATCTGCCATGTTTCCTCTTCAATACCAAAACCATTCTCTATTCCTGCTGGAACAGTAATGCACGAACCCGGTTCTAAAATGTAACGACACGCCCCACTTTCTAACCAACCTTTTCCTCTCACGGTATACAACAGCATGTGTTTCTGTTGGTTCTTACGATACACCGAAAAGAAGTCTCGACACGACGCCGTCCCACATTGAACGATACCGAGCTCTTCAAATGCCAAAACATGGCTTTGATCGACAAACTCTTGGTGCGTCTTTTCAGAGATCTCATACCTTTCTTGTTTATCACTCATATCACTGCTAACTCATTCAATTGGCCAACTTATCAAAGTGGATAGTTTGGCAAAAGTTTGTGATGAGTCTGAAGAATACAGCGAAAACAAATGCCGATAAACTTCTCGCATAATCACTACCGGGGAAATGCGATGCTCTCGACATATCGTCATTTAGACAAAGAATTTTGGCAAAAACTATTACACATCGGTTTACCAGTCTCGTTGCAAACCATGTTGTTTTCACTGCTTGGCGTGGTCGATATTTTTATGGTCAATCAGCTTGGTGATTCTGCAACCGCCGCGGTTGGTGTTGGCAACCGTATCTTCTTCTTCAACTTGATCATGGTATCGGGGATTAGTGGAGCCGTGAGCGTGCTAGCTTCGCAATATTTCGGTGCCGGTGATTTCAACGGAATTCGACGCACACTAGCGCAATCATGGGCACTTTCGATCTTTGCCATAATCCCCTTTGTATTCATCTATACATTGGCTCCTGAATCAGTGGTGTCTGTGGTGGCCTCAGACCCTGATTACGTCCGATTGGCAACGGATTACCTTTGGATAACAGGAGCCAGCCTTATTGGTACTGCCGTAGTTGTGCCGCTAGAGAGTGCACTTCGTTCTGTTGGCGAAGCCAAGCTGCCCACCAAAATCAGTATCTGGGCAATTATCGTCAATGCAATTCTCAATGCCCTATTGATCTTCGGCTTGTTTGGGTTTCCAGAACTGGGTGTGGTTGGTGCGGCTATTGGCACCACAGTATCTCGATTCTTTCAAACCATTGCATTGCTTGTTATGGCAAGAAAACATTACCCGCACCTATTCCCGACGTTAAGCAATTGGCGAGATGCGTTATTACCGAAGCATAGAAAGAAGTACTTTACGGTGGCTATACCTATGTTGGTTCACGACACTGCGTGGGCGGGCGGGATTCTTATTTACAACGTTATCGTTGGCCAAATGGGGGTTGGAGAACTTGCGATCATTTCCTTGTTATCGCCTGTCGAAAGCATTTTGATCTCTGCTTTTTTGGGGTTTGCGGTTGCGGCTTCCATCATTCTAGGTAACGAGATCGGTGCGAAGAACTATCAACGTGTCGAGAATACAGCTTGGGGCTATGTGTTAGTGAGTTGTGGGCTTGCTGCTTTACTGGCGTTAATGTGCTTTGTCGCCAAACCCGCGATCGTATACATGATCGATCTTACTCACTTAGAGCTCAAAGGTACGGCCGTTAACGTTACCTTAGTAATGGCACTCGGTATGGTACTAAGAGTCTTCAATATGGTTGGTATAGGCGGAGTGCTGAAAAGTGGTGGAGACATCAACTACAGCATCTTCATCGACCTGTTTGGCCAATGGGCAATCGGTATTCCCCTTGCCTACTTTACTGCGTTGGTGTTGGGTTGGCCGCTAGAATGGGTTTTGATGATTGTGCTGCTGGAAGAGTTAGCGAAGATAGCTTTAACTAGCCAGCGGATTCACTCTAAGAAATGGATCAACAACTTAATAGAAGAGCCAGATCAGGTCGTTGCTTGAATGGTAGTTTGAGCGAATAAACGAAAAGAACTCACACCCAAGGGCCGATTGGTTGCATTGCGCTAACCATGACGCCCTTTTTCGTTTTACGAGTGTGCTAAGCCACGACGACTGTTATATGTCAGTAAATCGATGAATGATTTGGTTTGAACTGCCACGCCAATCCAACATTGGATCCGCTTTATCTTGTTCAAAGCGACCATCAATCAAAGTATCGACGTATTCAAGCACTTGCTTCTGCTTTTCATCCAGTTCGTCGAGCTCGTAACCCGTCCACATCCAGATATCTTTACCTTCGCACTCCGCTTTTACACGCTGAACGAGCTTAAGCACTTCAGACACGTTTGCAGGATGCAGAGGATCACCACCAGAAAGCGACAAGCCACGACGCTTGATTCGCGGATCGTTCAGATCAGCGATAATGTGGTCTTGCAGTTCTTGAGTGAACAAGTGCCCTGAGTCCAACCTTTGCGTCGATTGGTTATAACACCCGCGACACTGGTGCACACAACCCGACACAAACAAAGTGCAGCGTGTTCCCGGGCCGTTTACAACGTCGATTGGGTGATATTGATGGTAGTTCATAAAGCAGTTTTGAAAACTCGTTATTGCTTAATAGTTTGAAGCGAAATGCTGTAAGAGCTGGAATAAAAGAATTGGTATCGACATAACGCCGATACCAATCTTATTTCTTGAAACGTAGCTCTTCTTAGTAAGCTAGCTAATGATCTTAGAGCTTACTACAGGTGCTTCACGCGGCGTTTAACTTCTTCTTGCTTACCGAAGTTAAATGGTCGTGCATCTGGGCTACCAAGGTAACCACAAACGCGGCGTGTTACCGATACTTTGGTTGAGTCATGGTTACCACACTTAGGACACGTAAAGCCTTTACTTGTACAGTCGAACTCACCGTTGTAGCCACATTCGTAGCACTCATCAATCGGCGTGTTGGTGCCGTAGTAAGGAACACGTGTGTAGCTGTAATCCCACACGTTTTCTAGTGCTTCGATGTTCTTCTGCATGTTCGGGAATTCACCGTAACAGATGAAGCCGCCACTAGAGATTTCAGGATAAGGCATCTCGAAATCGATCTTATCGTATGGGTTCACTTTCTTTTGCACGTCTAAGTGGAAGCTGTTTGTGTAGTAGCCACGGTCAGTTACACCATCAATCACACCAAACTCTTTGGTATCGATGCTGCAGAAACGGCTGCATAGGTTTTCACTGGGTGTGCCGTATAAGCTGAACGCGTAACCTGTCTCTTTTGTCCAAGATTCCACTTCACGCTTCATGTACTCCACCAGCTCAAGCGCTTTAGTACGCATTTCGCCGTCGTCATACAGGTGAACGTCTGTGCCGTAAAGTGCTGTCATCGCTTCATGGATGCCAATGTAACCAAGAGAAACAGACGCACGGCCATTCTTGAAGATATCGGCAATAGAATCGTCTGCTTTCAAGCGCACGCCACAGGCACCTTCCATGTATAGGATTGGAGCAACACGCGCTTTCACGTTTTCTAGACGCGAAATACGAGTTTCTAGAGCGCGACGAGCTAGCTTCAATTTTTCATCAAGCAGTTCGTAGAACTTAGCCATATCTTGTTTTGCGTTAATCGCAATACGTGGCAAGTTCAGGCTCACAACACCTAAGTTGTTACGGCCTTCATGAATCAACTCACCATTTTCTTCGTAAGTATTCAAGAAGCTACGGCAACCCATAGGCGTTTTGAACGACCCTGTCACTTCTACCACTTTGTCGTAGTTAAGAATGTCTGGATACATACGCTTAGATGCACACTCAAGCGCCAATTGCTTGATGTCATAGTTTGGATCTTGCTTCTGGTGGTTCAAACCATCTTTGATTGCAAAGACCAGCTTAGGGAAAACGGCTGTTTTGCGGTTCTTACCCAAACCTGCAATGCGGTTCTTCAAGATAGATTGCTGGATAAGTTTTGAACCCCAGCTTTCGCCTAGACCAAAACCAAACGTAACGAATGGTGTTTGACCGTTATGTATTATAGTAAGTAGCTCTCACGAATTTAATAAAAAAATCATTTAGTTGATCTTTAAATTACAGTGAGTTAACGTTATATACATACAAGTTTAAGGGTTATACAAACTCTCATGAAATTAAAGAATCTTACATACGAAACTAAACATCAAAAGTCTTTTGTAGACTCTTGTTTAATCGAGACCACTACTCATCACCTATATAGGGTTAGTAACGGTTCCGAGGTCGATGAGTTTCGTGCATATGAGGAGGAAATGGATCGCCTAGCAGAGACCACCACTAAAAAGCAAAACCTGAGTGCAAACACACTAGCTACGTATCGAAATCCTGTGATTAAATTTATCGACTATTTACATGAAGCAGGAGTGATGGGAACAGACACCCCCTTGAATCTGCATCATGCACATAGGATGGTCACGAGCTATCCCGCATACATTCAAAAAACAGTTCCAATTAACGCCTCTCATGAGCTTCAGACGATAAGAGCACTGATGGACGGATATCGCCCCAAGCTTGGGAATGATTCAGTTAATGTGCATTTAAATGCGATCGAGCACTATATCAATATCTCTGAGCGGTATGGCAGAGCGGTACATGACAGACTCATTCGATCCATGGGAATCTCACCGTCAGAGTCTGAGTACCAACCAATATTCAAACAGGTTTGGAACTCTACCGAGATATCACAGGCACAAAAGCTATTTTGGCAGAAATACACAGCACTGGGAGGAATTCTAGGTTTACAAAATATGCATGGTGAAACAAGTCAGGTATTTTCGCGCCTGCCCTCTGAAGACTCCCCTGTCAGAGATAAGATCGCAATCACACAGGAGCAAATAGAGTCATTTCTCAATCAGGAGTCGCTTTCAGATCGTGATCGCACCCTATTCGCATTAGCTTTCGCAGGGGGCTTGCGTATCAGTGAGGCATTAATACTCCAGCTCAAACACATCGATTTCACGCAACGAAGAATATTCTTGACCAAAAATATTTCTAAGCGAGGTCTAACCACAGAGGAACAAATGCTATGTTCAGCATGGAAAGGCCGTAATACTTTGAACAATGAGGTACACCTGTTTGGTGTAGCTGAAGAGATATTTTGGAAATCACTAGATAAGCTGCTAGTGAATATGGTCACTGATTATAGTCACGATTTTTTGTTCACCTATGAAAAAAACATAAACAAGGGACGGCCGTATCTTCTGACTCAACGTGCCGACAAAAAACGTAGCCACTCCAATATCGTCAAGCGTTTTAAAAAAGGCTTAATGGCAATTGGAATTTCAAAGAACTCACTTCACGGGCCGCATTTCGCTCGTCATGCTCTGGTCTTCTATCTACATAAAGAGTGCCCACGTCTAACCGAGGATGGAGAGTTAGAATTTGGTTATGAGATACCAGATGTCAGTAACCTGATAGGTCATGTCAACTACACCAGTACCGTAAAATACAAACGCGATGACTCTGAGAAACTGGGTCGCCAACACAAATTATCTCGTGATATCACACGCCTTAACCTCGACGATCAAAAGGCTAAGTTGTTAACGGAACATCATGCATTGCTCGAAAAAGCAAAAAAAGTCAATGAGATGCTAATGAAATTGGAGGCACACTAATAATGATATTCAACACTACTAGTTCCGCCTACTACCCGTCAGGTAAAGAAAAAGCAGATAGACGCTGTACTGAAATAGCCCTCCAACTAGGGGGACAGATCTCAACGTTTTTTTCCAATGTAGGTGTTGAAAAAAATTTTTGTGTTCCAGAGATGGATATCCTGAATCGCAGCTCCAATCTCAGCATAGGTAAGGCTGATGTGCGTTGTGTGATATGTGAGATAGCAGCAAACATCTCTGATACAGAAACTCTACTGAATATTGCATCTCATACAGCCAGCGCTGCCAATTTCACTACCAGAAAGGCCCATGCACGAAAACCTGACTATAAGGGTTATCACGGAGCAGTAGAGTTCGTTAATCAAATAGAAAAATTATTCCTATCAATAGGAATTGAGTCGGTACAAATCAGTAAAGGTGTCTACCAAACCGTCATCCTATATTCCAGATTGATTCTTATTAAGCTTTGGAGAGAGGGCTTGGTAGTCCTTCCAATTACTGTCAACTTGGAATTAAGTTCCGAAAAGTTTGGCGAGTTTAGTAAGTTCAAATCTTTTAACCATCTTTCTCGCCCCCCTATGTTTGGCGCGTCTGACGAATACTGTGAAAATCTGCAACTTGAGTTTACGGAACTGATTAATGACATAGGTAATGCTCCTTCGTTGGAAGTAACATTGTTGGAACGAGAGGATGGAAAGTGCTATGACAAATTAGCAGGCATCCTCTACTGTAGCACACTACACACACAAGAAGACGTAACTGTAAGTTCCTACGACGACCTAACACGTCTATTCTGTCTGTACGATACGTATGATTCCCAAAAGCCGTGTGACGCACACACACTAAAGGAATTGTCGAACAACACAATGCCATTCAAAGGTGCAAAAGCGGCGTTTAATGAGTTCAGAACAGCCGCCTCAAGATTGGGCTGTCATAAACGGGAGAGTCTATCTGGTCATACTCACGCCATTACTAATGCCTATAGATCTGAACTGCTCCAACTCAACACCGCTACACAATTCAACCTTGAAGAGGTTATGTACGAACAGGATGAAGAAGCACTTTTTGAGTTCTTCGCTGACAATGACTACCAATCAACTCAGGAGTTTTATAATCGTGGTTTGATTCATGAGCCTGACCACACTAATTGGGATGTGTACAAGGACAAGCACCTCAGCTCAATGACTGCAAGCTCTTCTAGTAACCCTAAGTGGGGTTGGAATGTAATCTACCAGTACCTTGGGTACATATCCTGCTGGTGCGCGATGTATCCAGAACAGGCTAAAAACGAAGCTATATCCACACCTACGACACTAAGAGAATTAGATAGGGAGACGTTCGTAATTCGCTCGTTTTCCAATCAGGACATCGACACAGACCAATGGCCTCGCACATTAGGGGAGTTTTTACTGCGCAAGTCGGTTTCAGTTGCTACATGGGTTAAAGCAGCCATAAACTCTGTTGAAACCAATTTTCGTTTTGACAACGAACACGTAAGCTCCATTGGTAAGCTCTTACAACCTAAGGAGTTCACTAATGCATGGCATAAGTCGCAACGTGGTATCAAACTCGGTTCTCTGAGCGAGTCAGTGAAGAATGTATTTACACGGGATGAATACGCAGTATCTCTGCAAGTAGGCTACGCCCTAGAAAAATTTGGCTCATACCTGCAAGAGCGAATTCTCGAAGGTTATACCCCTGAACTGCTAGGTTTCAGATCCGTAAATTCCTACCATACTGACAACCCATTTAGGCTGATTGAAATTGGGGCTAAAATTACTGCGCCTGTTGGAATATTGAGATATCAATTACACAACTCCCCTTTAAGCGGTGATATTGCTGAGAGTAAGCCTTTAGCCAATATTTTCCACTGGGCAGTGCCATTGGAGCACTATCATGACTCTCTTCGTGTTGGAGAGAACAATAATAAAGCGCTAAGAAGAGCTGTTTACTCTCATGATTGTGCAGGATTTTCCCCAATCGTTTGGTACGTCGATGATCAACTGAAATACTCCTACAAGCGGCTGGACGCAACCTCGAAAATCATTGAGAACCCATTTTCGATGACTAAGTATGGAACCATAGATACGGATAAGGCGCAGTTAGTCACTCCATTACTTGGGCCAATCAGGGGTATTATTGTAGCTCTTGAACAAGGAATACGACACAAACATATCCGCTACCTAGACAAACGTCATTTCGACAAATATGTAGATGATGCAAATGAGGACGGTATTGTTCAGCTATTGGTAAGCACTGATAAAAGTCGTCGCAAACCATGGAAAGCCAGTTCTCATATTGATGTTATAGCAATGCTAAGAGCAGAAAGAGAATTTCAAAATTTGAGAACAGATGTTGACCACCTAGTACCTTATGATGACGAGAAAGAGATAGACGTCCTTTTTCGCAACGCACCAGGAGAGGCATTTTCAGAACTGGTATGGAGCGACATTTGGAAAATATTCCTTACGATTTCTCAAGGTATTATCAATAGCTCCTTCACTGATATGATGGAAAGTTGTGAGTTTGTTAAAATGGTGCCTCTATCCGCTAAAGACTCTATGACAGCACAAACAGTAGAGAGAACCATCACTGCTGATAGTGAATTCGTCACGCGAGCTAAGGTTTCAGGTAAAAATCGAACTCTTGGATTTGATGCTGATGGGCATCGTGTGAAATTGTTGGCGATACTAACTCCTCACTCATCTCGAACGACCTACGTTAGCCACAGGGTTGGTTATATACCTATAGAGACTGTCAGTAAAAACATCGGTCACATGCAAATCAGTACAACCGCCTATTACAACAGGGAGACTGAAGAGGATCGAGCACGTAAGGTCGGGGAGTATCGTAGAGCCAACCTAATGGTAGTGCGCGGTAACAAAAACAAGGATGAGATAATGCCTATGTGCACTAGTGATGTTTCACAGGAGCAGGTTCGGGAATCGTTCAAGCAGAACCCCAGAGAGACGATGAGCCTGTACGGTTTCACATCGATTCCAATTGTTACTGTTGACGATGATGGTGATGAAATCATTAAAGATACTGGTATGGATCTGGTTGCCTCCACTCCTTTATCCATGATCGCATTTTCATCAACCCATATCTGTGTTCACAATATGGAATGCCCCTCAGAAATCATAGCTGAAAATGGTGGTTATCAACGATGCGGCGTTTGTCGAATAAAGATCTGCCATGTAGATAACCTGATTTCTATTTCAAGGATGGTGCAACGACTTGAGTTAGATTTGAAGACTAATGTGACATCACTGATTAACTTAAACCGAAACAAAGTTGCTGACGAAACTGTACATAAAGTCGAAGTGGCTCAGCTAAAACGCAACGAATCTGTTTTAAAGTCAGAGCTACTCGGTTGGCAGGCAGCTCTGAGGATTGTTGAGCAAACACGGATCAGTCTGCTAGGCAAAAAGAATACTAATAAGTTTGTTGTACCTGCCCCTCGCCTGCTCAAAGAATCAATATCATGCGAAACATTGAAAATGTCTTTAGCTGAGTTGTTACTCAACCATATGACCAGTATGAGTGACGTGCCTTCACTGAATAGCCCTGAAATCCAAAAAACTGTAGCCAGGATTGAGAAGAAAATCCTAAACGATTCTAAGAACGCTAGTGATGAGATCATGAAAAAGGTTGAAGCCTGTTTCGTAAATGATTCCTTAGACCCTCGACATATTATGTCCCCAATCATGAGTATGCTAGACGCGAATATTATTACCAAATCTCAGATTCTGGATGTTATCGAGAGTGATTTATCAAACACTCAACCTCTAATGAGAAGTCCCCTACAAAACAATGTAACAAAGGCGTTATCTAATGGTTAACAAAAGGACACAATCCCTGAAAGGGCGAATCGAGTTGGTTACTAAAACTCTAGATACATACATCGCAACGCCTGGTCTCAAGGCTGGTATTTCTAATATGGATCAGCTTGCAAAAAAATTGGAGCGGGATACAGGGATTGGTTATTCCACTCTTCTAAAAAGTGAGGATAAGGGTGGATACTACCGAGGATACCTTGAGACCGCCTTGATAAAAGTCGCGCCTAGCACGAATAGCCTTGGCTCCCTAGCAGAACCTCAGCCTAAAAACTGGGTACATCAAGAGGCTATCTATAGGTCAAAGATTGGGCTTCTAAATAACGAGATAAAAAAGCTGAAAATTGAACTAAGGCAGGCAGAACTTGCTATTTCTGATGCATCGAACTCACAACTGACGCTACAAGATGCAACTGAGATCAGACAAGCTGACATTAATGTCGAGAAACTATGTAGAGCGTTAGCTCGAATTCTTGATCACGAGGATGTAGGGCTAGACCTGATGCCAGATGGGCGAATTGAATATTTTGGTGAAACCCTAGTCAATTCAGAGCAGACACAGCCATATCTAGCATGGCAGGCACGAACCACACCCACCTCACACAGGGGTTAAATTGTTATGGAGATAGAACCTATTAAATTAACCCCTGAACAAGAACAACTGAAAGGTACTGCTAAATCTGCTCTATACGTCGAATGCTATAAACTAGTTATTAGCCAGATGCAGGAGAAGGGAATCAGATTTCCACGAGACGAGCGTGGCACGAACGAGCTAGGAATCAATGCCAGTAAATTAGCTAGATGGTGTGCGTTCAAGGATCGTGCAACTCTGTACAAAAACTCTGTAATTAGGAATGCGCTTCCCAGAGATGTGAAAAATATCGGTATTGAGGACTCTCAGCCAAGATCCATAACTGAGAAAAAACGAGATGACCTAGTTGCCAGTCAGCAGTGCGATATTAACGAACAAGGTCAATTAATCGTAACGCTTAACGCTCAAATTCAAACACTGGAACAGAAGCTGAAAATAGAAGTTGATGAACGGAATGCACGGATACATGAGTTGGAACTGAAGTTGGCTGCCTCAAAACAATCTGTTGATGACCATATTAGGTGTCATGCGGAGCAGGTTAGAAACTCTATCCTCAGTGGGGGGCGAACATTTGACCGAACTTAGATTATTAGTTACCAGTGTACATCCTCTGCTAAACGCATACATTGTTTATGGTAACTGTATCAATACTAGCAAGCGATTGTCAGTTCATATCAAAAAGGCTTTCGCGTATAAGGCTCCGAGCGAAGCGGAAGTGTGGCTATTTTCATGTACCAATCAAAAGGAATTGATTAATTATCGCCCACAACATCATGCAACCTCAGGTAAATTATTACTTGTCTCATTCGATGTAGAGGGGGAGCTTGCGCTCTTCGAGCGAGCATTAAAACAATATGAACTGCCAACTCTAACTAAAAAGCTATTCCTCGGACATCCAGAGTTCCGAGGTATCGGATGTGGCAAGTCTCGCATTATGAAGGCGATTAAAAGAGTAGGCTCTGCAAGGCAATTTCTGAATGAGTTAAAAAATGGAAATCTCGCTGCTCTCGTTGATGCATTCAACAGCATTGAACGTGGCATGGCGTTTTTAACAGCATACCAAAATGTACATGCTGAGTTTGAGTCTATTGAATTCATCGACCAGGCTGGTTATGACAAACGAACAGCACATCGGCTATTCAGGCTGTTAGGTCGCTCAACAAAGAGCTTGTTAACAAGTAACCCTTATGCTCCTATACGCATGGGAACCCGCTTTAATAATGCATGGGGCGTTGCTGAACGACTAAGAAAGACGAGCAAAATTAATATTCCTGACGACTCCCCTGTTCGGTTGATTGGTGCTATTGACTGCGTGGTGTATCGCGCACTGAAGCAAAACCATACAGCTATCACTAAGGAGAAGTTTAGGGTGGCCCTTTCATCGTTGATTGGTGAGAGCTTGATTGATATTGCGATTGATACGGGTCTTTCACTAACAGCCATATGCAGAACGAATAGAGGCGACTATCAGGGCGTTGGGCTAGCAAATCTGGAGAGTATAGTCGAAAGATCAATGGCATCAAAAATCGCCACCTCTAGGGAAGGTAAATTACCTAGTGGACGCATATTTTCTCTCATTAATGAATTTGACGAATACTCATCAAGGGTGAATGGGTTTTACCTCACCGAAGAGCAAAAAAAACTCGCTTTCAATACCCTGACCAATGACCTGTCAATCGCGCAGGGTGAAGGCGGTACAGGTAAAAGCACAGCTATGGCATGTGTTAAGTACGTATGTAACCGTTTAGACCGACCTGCATATTTTGTGGCAGTAGCAGGCATAGCTAAGAAAAGAGTTAATGATGAATTAGAACGAATGTGCGTTATCCGAAAACAAAACACAAACCTTTTCGGCGAGAGCGAATATGAGGTCTGTAGCTATACGGTTAGAGGGTTAATTCGACAGATCGAACTAACCTTAAATAGCCCTGACATCAAAGGGGCAATACAGCTTAACGATAATCCACTAATTGTTTTTGATGAGTCGTCAATGCTTGATTTATCCCTTGTGGTAGAGTTTTTGTCACTTCTCGATAAGCACGCTTCTAGATATAGCATTTCAATGGTTGGAGACATTGCTCAAATAGCCCCTGTCGGGTTTGGAGTAGTTTGGCAGCATGTTGTCAGTCTTGGTGCATTAAATGCCGATACAGTGCCTTACTGCGAGCTTAAACGAGTTCACAGGCAAGGAGCTGGCAACCCAATCAAAGAAGTTGCAACATTGGTGCGAACTGTGGGTCACTCAATGAAATCAGAGTGGAGCAACAGAACACATGAGTTTTCAAACAATCCTTTATCCGAGCTAAGAGACCTGAGTTCTTTTTCTGGTCAGGCTGGCGTGTACTATTCGCAAATTAGTGACTCACAAATTATCCAAAACGCTTATTCATTATCTAAGCAACTAGGCTTAGATAAATCGCAAGTTATCACGCCTTACTCTAATGCTGATAACCCATTATCGACAGTGTCCATCAACAGCCATTTTATAGCAAACGAGCGATACAGTAGTAGTTCTGATACCCTGTGGGGGTTTGCCAAAGGTGATCGCGTTATTGCCACTCAGAACTTCGCATCTCTTGACCTATACAACGGTGATATGGCAACTGTCGCTGATATTGTCTACTTACAAGAAGATGCAGGTGAAAACATACAAAAGAAGTTAGTCTGCCAGTTTGCTGAAAAGACAGTCTATATCGATGAAGGTGCATGTTTTGATACTGGGTTAGTACATTGTTACGGTATCACAATTCATAAAGCCCAAGGCTCTGAGTTTGCATATACTATCGTTCTACTACCTAGTTCTACCTCCACATCATTTGTGGAGAACAGCATGATTTATACGGCATTAACACGTTCAAAAACGGCTACTATTTTTATCGGAGATACGGATACCCTTAAAAGAGCCATTAACGATAAGCCAGCCTATAAAAAAATTTGCACTGGGTTTGACCTTGAGCCAGAGTGCCATTTTCTAGATGCTTGATGAATAAGTACCCATTACTCCTGCGCTTTTAAGCTAACGGCGCTTTTCAAGGTAGTTGTCATTATTTGCTTGCTTATTAAGCAGGTTTTCTTTCTGGGTTTTAGTGAACCTCACCAACAGCTTCATAGTTTCTTAGAGCACTTGCCTATCGTTCAGGATTTCGCTGTTTTGCAGCGAGCCATGCCTCCGCACGTTGACTCTGTGAAGACGTGACATAATTTATGTTTGCTGTACTAGCGAAGGAGGCTTCAACCCATTTTCGGCCCGCACGCAATGTACTTTGCGTGCGGGACAACGACTCGACATACGGGTTATCATCACCGACTTTGGGGCTGCTATACTATGAGATAATGCCTAGCTCATCCATCTTCTCTTTGAACCTGAGCGACTTCAAAGGCGCACCGTTACGGTGTTTTTATATTTAGACTGCAATATCCGCTATTTTTGCAATCTCGACCGCAACTTTGCCCAAAGCATGTATACGTGCTTTCAATTCAGCCTGACTAAGGTTTTGTTGGGATGCCCTGAGCACGACAGCTTTTAATTTTTCGTACTCCACAATATTGACTGCTGTATGTATATTTTTAAGTTCTGTGATTGACAATCCAGATAGCTTAGTTAACTCCGCCCCATACCTACCATTGAAGGTAGCTTCTATAGTTTCAAAATCGTCGCTGAGTAATTTATCTAGATCTTCTAGGCTGCTCATACTTAATCCTTTATTGTTTGAAGTTCAGTTTATCGATTGAGTCTTGAAGCTTTGCTCGCGCACCTTCAACACCACCTATTCCATTCAATTCTGTCTCACTTTTTTTCGAAAGTTCAGCTATCTCATTAGAGGCTTTAGATAACTTTGTCGCAATATACCCACCAACATCAGATTCAATACCAATCTCACTCAACAACTCATTTTGAGCGTCATGGACTTGAGCTATTGAAGCCAAATGCCCCGTAACAATTGAGTTAGCTTGATGAATAGCTAAGTAAGAGCGATTAGTAGAAGCCAAGAGTTCTCTCTCTTGTGCATTTAAATTATCGAGCAATTGCTTGCGCTGCCTATCTACTGACTTAGTCACATTTATTACAAGAATTTCCATAGCATCTATAGCCTGTTCTTGTTGTTCTGAACTTGCATCAGTGGATAGCCCATTAGAGATCATCCGTATAAACGAGGTATGGCCATTTTGTAGCCTAGTACGATCTTTTTTTATCGATTCTCGGATGGCATAGGGTGTATAGACATTATCTATAAACTCATTCACATCATATCTCATTCGTGAGTACAAAATACTAATGGTTTGAACGTGAGATTTATGCATTTTTTCTATGTCACGCCCAACTGTCGCAGAAAGCTCGACAGACTGAGTTGGAACTTGGGAACATCCACCAAGTACTCCGAGCAGAACTAATAAAAGTGTGCGCATCTAATCATTTCCATATATTGAGTGATTAATTCAATTGATTAATTGAAAGTCTCTTTAATGACTGATTAAATGTTACCCACATAGGAACTTGATTGCAAAAGAGATTGTTGAATATGTCTATATTAGAGAGTGTTAATGTTGAACTAGATCGAAAATCCACGTTATTAGGCTTAACACAACCAAGTTATCGCCAAGCATACAGCGATAGAACAGCTTGGTTAATGGCTACTTTTTCAGAGCTAGCGTATATACGTTTTAATCCAGCACTACCAAGCAGGTTGCAGAAGATAGGATTAAGTGAAGCATTGAAACGGCTCGCAGATGGATCTACTAGCATAAATGTGTCTAAAGCATTATCTACTATAGAAGGTTTACTCTGGGATCATGACGAAGAAAAGAATAAACTAGTCAATGAGTTAAATACTCTTAATGAGACTCAGCTAATAAAAACCTTCAGTACTGAACTAGGAACCCAAGCAATATTGGTAGAAACCCCTACCTTCTATGTTTTGGCTTTTAGAGGAACTGAAGCTACGAGCCTTAACGATATAAAATCAGACGCCAAAGCTACAATAACCAAATGTAAAAGCCCAGGAAAAGTACATGAAGGCTTTCATGAAGCTTTTGAATCGGTTGAGGAAGAACTTAGTGTTGCTCTGAGTAAACTGACAGAGGCTAAACCATTGTTCATTACAGGTCATAGTTTAGGTGGCGCATTAGCAACAATTGCCGCGAAACGGTTAAAATTCGATTTTGGCATAGCAGCCTGCTATACATTCGGTTCACCAAGAGTTGGGGACAAAGAGTGGATTTCTACAATAAAGACACCGATTTACCGAGTTGTCAACGCTGCGGATTCTGTGACGATGCTACCACCCAATGGCCTAGCAATTGGTGCTATTAGTACGGGGGTTAGTTTCATACCTTGGGTTGGAGTCAAGGCAAAGGAGTTCTTATTAGAAAAGTTCTGTGGATATATGCACGGCGGTAATATGCGTTACTTGACAAACTGTAAGAAGGGTGAATATGAAGATGTTCAGCTACTTTACTCAGTCTCTTTGTTGTTCAGGCTAAAAGCCCTTTTAATAGGAAAACTTCCATACAAGAAGTTTCTCTCTGACCATTCAATCAGTATTTACCGCAAAAAACTAGAGATCGTTGCCATAAAGCGTAATTAAGCTTTTAAAGTATAATGTGGGCCTTGATTCCATCAAACTAATCTATGTTCCCTTTACATAGATTAGTTTGAATTAGGTGTTCAGCCAAAGTTAGACTCAACTAACTAGAATCCCCATCAAAGACGGTAGATTCATATGATCTAAACTAAACATAAAAGAGCTAGTTTGCCTATGTTGCTATACAAAGCTAACTATCAACATCCTTTATTAGTATGACGGGAAATTCTAGCACGAATATAAGCAGTCTGTTTTCTATAGGCCAATACCATCAAAATCCCTAACCCAGAAATAACAATAACTTCCATATTGTCATTGAGCCACGAGACGTTTAACGAGTATAACTCCCATACCTTGGCACAACTAAGGCAAAACATCACAGAGCACAAAGTTCGAAACATATTGTTTTGCTCTGAAAGAGTAACAATAAGCCCGTCCTCTTTTGAAGCGGTTACATAGTCTGTGTAGTCTGCAAACTTAACAATTCGTAGCTTCTTGAGTATTGGTTCCACCAATACTGAGCCAATACGGCTTATGACCAAACCTATGAAATAGTAAAAGAATACACCTAAAACTAGATCCTCCTGCCTTAACGAAAACTGTGTAAGTTCCTCCAACAATACAATAAATAATGCCCCTGGAAACAAGTAATTAAACAAGTTATAAGATGATATCTTAGCGAGTAATTCATTCATTTTATGTCAAAATTCCTGTTGTACCCTACTTGCAAGTTGATACCATCAGCTCCTTTGATAAGCATCACAAATGGCAAAGGTTGTTTTTGTTTCGTAACATCTCTCAATGTACGCAAATCCGTGCCCGACTCTTTAGATGTTGAACAAGGATGTGAGTGCCATGTGCCTAGTGGCAACAACATCTCATTGCAATTGTCCATTAAATCGTTACATTCCCTATCTTTATCAATAGGTTCCAAAGTCAGACCTATTGGAGTTGACGTAAATGTGCCTTTCGATGCAAATACTATTGAGATACGGTTTAACTCCATGCTCACAAGTCCACATAGGTAGCCGCCTGCTTCATTTGGTGAATACTCATGTGTCACTAAATCGCATTTTTCAATAACAGAAGAGTGAATGGTAATATACCACTCTATTCCATTAGCATCAGTAACCTTTTTCTCCTCAAAACACAATTCGCCTTGAAGTGCTACTGGGACATATCCGCGAGGTAGACCATCATCATCTAAAACATTGACTCCCAGCATTGCTGTAGACTGAGACATTTGCTTTCTAATTAAAGGGACGAAGGTTGAAGCATGATTAAGTACCGAAGACCACGGTAAGGCCAAAGTTTCGCTACTACAACTCAAGCCTACTAATTTAGATTCTAGGGCGGCATCTCGAACTAACCATTGACGCAATGCTTCAACCCGACACGAAGACAAGAGCATATATGCATCAAGGTCTAGGATATCTGCACCTTCACCATTACTTTGCAGACATTGGATGACACCAATACGACCACTATCGGAAACATAAACTCGCGTTACTGCACATGAAGGACGTTCTTGCCATGAGCCGATGAGGTCAGTGCCCGTCGTATCTACAAGTAAATCTAGCTTAGAGCAAATGAGTTTTTCACTTTGAAGTTCAAAATGCTTATCGAACCCTTCAACCCCCTTTCGATGTTCTTCACTCAACTGTTTTAACCGATCAGCAACCATTCTTGCTTTAGTGGATAGCACGGGTGTTTCAAAAGTAGGATCGATACAAACATGACGAGCAGAGTTGTGTAATTCTATACTATCCCTATCCCATTGCTTAATTTTGAAAACACCAGATCTAGCCAACTGATCTGAGATAGCAGACCCTAAAGCTCCTGCGCCAATAAAACCAACCGAACTTTCGTTAGATTCAACCCCTGAAATTTGAGCTAACTCTCTTGGTCTCATTCGAGAACGTAACGACAGAAAATCTACCTGAATTTTTCGTTTACGATAGTGGATTAGAAATGGAAGTAACTCAATTTTTCTATGATCTTCATTTTGAGAAAGTCCCATAATTTCGGAGATCAACGCCTTAGGTCTACGTTTAGCAATAACAATAATAACTGCTCGCTCTTCATTGAAGCGAGAGAACTCAGACTCTACAATATCAGAAAAACTGTTAAACCTATCATCACAAGTAAACGCTTTAAGATCAGCTAAAGATTCTATTTCTCGACAGTCGTTAACATCATCTACACGATCATGATTGGGTACAATAACAAACGTACTTAGAGCTTCCAGCTTTTTGCCATCTATACTTGCCTGTTGCGTAGCACATTGACCACTTTTTCTTGCATTTACATAACTGCTAATGTTTTTGAGGTTAATATCTGAATTGCAGGCAGAAACACCAAATAGCGTCTCCCTAAACCTACTAAAAAAGACCTTTGTACTGAGTTTAAGTAACATCCCTTCATTTTTATGATTACACACCATCTCTTGCAACTTAGGTGCATTCACAACTAGGCTTGCACAGCTCGTTCGAGGGGATGGCTCCCATCCGTCAGTATTTAGATCCCCCAAAGATGCATCAACTAACCATTCTCGAAGTACATCAATAAGACTTTCGATACCTTTTTGCATGTATAAAGCGTCAGTTCCACCTTTTCGCCATAGGCAAATTGAAGCTGGAGAAGTCACCTTAGTTGGATTTAAGTGAGGTAGATCTCTAGGGAAGTCGTTCCGTATCGCTAGAATATCAGGCGCATTTCTCACGTCAGTTTTTGAGTAACTTAATTTTATTTTTTCTGGATTATGAATACGCTTGTCGCAAGCTTGAGGATAATGCGGGAATTTGATATCAAAACAAACCTCAATCGTATGCTCCAATACCTTAACAGAAGAAAGCAGCACTTCTTCATGCTGCTCTAATACCCTCACATCGTAACCAATCCAATCAGGTAGAGTTGGCATTTCAATTATCCGTATGTTGTAGGCTTGTTGACTGCGGACGCTTTAGTCGCATTACTGCTCTTTGTCTTCTTCTCTAGGGTTATACCTTTATCACTTAATGTAAAAACTATCGGTGCTGTTTCTCCTTCGTGGTCTGCTGTACAAAAGAAACGTTCTTTAGATTCATCGCTCTCAGAAGTCTTCAATATTGAGATCCACTTATTCTTAGCTTTGTAATGAGGTGGATTATCATCATCACGCTTAATTTTCTTGGAAGAAGAAACAACAAATGCTTTGCCTAATGGATGACTAAGGGCGCTAATCGCCTTGTCATTATCTACGTAGTCACTGTTTTTATCTGTTTTGTCATCTTTCTTTGCAAAAGGAGTCAAACTACAGTGATGTGGTGCCGAGCACAAATGCCAATCAAGATCTTCTTTTTCATAGTCAGTATCAAGGCGCTCCCATACCTCACATTCAGCGTCGCCGCCTAAAAGTATCTTTGTATTGTTCTTTTCGCCACTATAGATCCAACGCACCACAACACTGCTATTATTTCTGCTTTCGCCTTCAACCTCTTCGCTATTTGGCGCTAAAACCTTACCTTTAAGTTTAGTGCCTACCGAAAGGCTGTCACCTTCTTTGACGATATTTAAACGATTCCCGTCCTTATCAGCATCCTTAGTGCCTTTAAGTCGATTGCGACGGCGAATTTCATTTAATATAGCTCTTGATTGATCTGTTTTCTCTTCTGTCAACGCTCTCTCGGAACATACAATCTCACAGACTAACAGGGATTTCCCATCGTTTTTCCAATTGTCAGGAGTACCGCAATGAAATACATCGGAAAAACCCAAAACATGATCTTGATCTTGGTGAGTAGACACAAACAGGCTTAATTTGTTATCTGAACATGAATCTTTAATGTCATTATAAATATCATATACATCATCATCCGAAGTACGGTATTTAATATCGGTGAGTACTGCTTTGTAACCCGACTTAATTAAAATGCTATCACCATTGTCAACTGGTAAGTACTTAATATAATCTGCCATGGCAGCTCCTTGTCTATCAGTGGTTAAATGTCTTTAAAGCGATGAATCACCTGGTTGCTAGAGCCACGCCACAGCAACTCAGGATCATAATTATCTTGTTCAAATTTCCCGTCTATTAGCACATCGATATTGTCCACGATTGCCTGCTGCGTTAGATTCAATTCAGTCAAAATGTAACCAGTCCACATCCAGATATCTTTGTCTGGGCATTCTTGTTTTACTCTTAAAACCAATTGATAAATTTGCTCTAAATTAGCAGGATGAAGAGGATCACCGCCAGACAAAGATAAACCGCGCCTTTTAATACGTTTGTCTTTAAGATCTGCGATTATCTGATCTTCCATCTCTTGAGTAAATGGATGACCAGAATTTGGATTCAATGTCGATTTGTTGTAGCAGCCACGACAGTTATGCTCGCAACCTGCAACAAACAAAGTGCAACGTGTACCCTCACCATTTACAACGTCAACTTGCTGATATTTATGGTAATTCATAATATACTACATGTGCTTAACACGTCTAATAACTTCTTCTTGCTTACCTGAATTAAACGGGCGAGCGTCAGGAGAACCTAAGTAACCACAAACACGGCGTGTAACTGATACTTTTTTAGGATCGTGGTTGCCACACTTCGGACACGTAAAGCCTTTACTTGTACACTCGAACTCACCTGTAAAACCACACTCATAACACTCATCAATTGGCGTGTTAGTGCCGTAATATGGCACTCGGTCGTAGCTGTAGTCCCACACATTCTCTAGCGCTTCGATATTACGCTGCATGTTAGGGAACTCGCCGTAACAGATAAAGCCACCACTCGCTAGTTCAGGGTATGGCATCTCGAAGTCTATCTTGTCGTATGGATTAACTTTCTTCTGCACATCAAGATGGAAGCTATTCGTGTAGTAACCTTTGTCAGTCACGCTATCTAGTACGCCGAACTCTTTAGTATCTAGTGCGCAGAATCGAGTACACAAATTTTCAGAAGGCGTGCTGTATAAGCTGTAGCCCCAGCCACTTTGCTCTTTCCAATCATCGACTTTGTTCTTGAGGAACTTAACGATCTGGATACCTTTCTGACGAAGAGTTTCATCATCAAAAATATGCTCACCATCTTTAGCGTAAAGAGCGTTGATGGTCTCATGAATACCAATGTATCCCATCGAGATTGAAGCACGACCATTCTTGAATATGTCCAACACTTCGTCATCTGGGTTCAGTCGAACACCCAGAGCGCCTTCTGTATATAGGATTGGTGCGACTCGTGCCTTTACGCCACGAAGTCTGTCAATGCGTGTTTCGAGAGCACGACGAACAAGCTCAGTGCGCTCTTCCATGATTTCGTAGAACTTCGCTTCATCGCCATTAGCCTCAATAGCCATCCGAGGTAGATTAAGGCTCACTACGCCGAGGTTATTACGTCCTTCGTGAACTTCATTGCCATTCTCATCTACATAACGACCTAGGAAGCTACGGCAACCCATTGGTGCTTTGAATGAACCAGTAACTTCTACTACTTTGTCGTAGTTCAGAATGTCTGGATACATACGTTTTGAGGCACACTCTAGAGCAAGCTCCTTAATATCGTAGTTTGGATCTTCTTTTTTAAGGTTGATGCCATCTTTGATTGTAAATAGCAATTTAGGGAAAACCGCAGTCTTCTTGTTTTTACCTAGTCCTTTGATTCTATTCTGGAAAATTGACTTTTGAATGAGCTTAGATTCCCAACTTGTCCCTAGACCGAGGTTCACACTCAAGAACGGAGTCTGCCCATTACTTGAGAAAAGCGTATTGATCTCGTACTCAAGAGATTGGAATGCGTCGTAAACTTCCTTTTCTGTAAGTTTACGTGCATAAGCCTCAGGATTTGGTACATCCCACTCTTTTGCCGTAGCGAGATGCTTCTCATGACTGACTGTAACGTAAGGTGCTAGTACCTCATCTAGACGGTTCAATGTAGTACCACCATAAGTATGGCTAGCTACTTGCGCTACGATTTGGGCAGTAACGGCTGTTGCTGTTTGGATTGACTTAGGTGTGTCGATTTCTGCATTACCCATTCTGAAACCGTTCTTCAGCATGTTCTCTAGATCTACAATCATGCAGTTGAACATCGGAAAGAATGGAGAGTAATCCAGATCATGGTAATGGATCTCACCAATCTCATGTGCTTGAACAATATCACGCGGTAGCATGTGGTGTTTTGCATAGTGCTTAGAGATAATACCTGCAAGAAGATCGCGCTGTGTGGGAATGACTTTGCCATCCTTATTTGCATTTTCATTCAGTAGGTCAGCGTTGCTTTGATCTACCAAACCAGAAATTTCAGCACTTAATGCACTTGCTTTTTCACGTTGTATATCACGGTCATGACGATACTCAATGTAAGCACGAGCTACATCTTCATCTACATGCATTAATTCTTTTTCGACCAGAGACTGGATCTTGGAAATCTCTATTTCGACTTTACCATTCATCTTCTCGCATACGTTAGCGGCTACAATATCGCCAAGTTCGCGCTTAGGGCTGTTGATGCTTTCCGCTGCTGCTTGAACAGCATTCTTAATGAGTTGTGCGTTAAAGGTTGCTTTTGCACCGTCACGTTTAACCACAACTGCTAATTCGTGTTGCTTCATAATCATATTCATTTCTCCTTATAGTTTCATTTTCTGAGCTGCAATTTGAAAGGCTTGTTTTTGTGAGTTTTGTTTCTTTTGAAACTTACGAGAGTACTCTCTCGAAAAAACAGCCAACTCAGCGAGGTGAAATGAATTCTCTATTATAGAAAAATCCAACATTTTAGAGGCTTGAAGGGCTAAGGTGAAATCTCCTTGCTCTAGATAGTACGCACACACACATATAATTTTCATAAAGTGCTTTACTACATAATGCCCATTAGCTGTATGTAGCGTGTTTACTTCGTACTCCAAAGACTGGAATGCGTCGTAACACTCTTTCTCTGTACGAGAGATAGCAAAAGCTTCTGGGCTGTGAATGTCCCACTCTTTCGCTAGTGATAGGTGCTTCTCGTAACTCGCCATTACGTAAGGTTCGAGAACCTCGTCGATACGGTTAATCGTTGTACCGCCGTATATGTGGCTTGCCACTTGCGCGATGATCTGTGCGGTTACCGCTGTCGCCGTAGAGATCGATTTAGGTGTGTCGATTTCCGCGTTACCCATCTTAAAGCCATGCGTTAACATGCCTTTAAGATCGATAAGCATACAGTTAAACATTGGGAAGAACGGTGCGTAGTCTAAATCGTGATAGTGAATGTCACCACACTCGTGAGCTTGTACGATATCACGCGGCAAAATGTGAGTTTTAGCATAATGCTTAGCCACGATACCCGCCAGCAAATCACGCTGAGTTGGGATAACTTTGCCATCTTTGTTGGCATTCTCATTGATCAGATCAACATTGCTTTCTTCGATCAGACCTTCGATCTCGCGAGTTAAAGCGCTTTGCTTTTCACGTGCGATGTCACGGTCATGACGATATTCAATGTAGGCACGAGCAAGAGACTTGTATGGTCCCTGCATTAGCTCGTTCTCGACCATGGTTTGAATTTCAGAGATATGAACTTCATCGTAGTCTTCGAGCTTCAACTCAACTGCTAATGCCACATTCAGAGCATAAATAGCAATTTCCTTATCGGTTTTGTCTGATGCTGCTTCCACTGCAGCTTGGATGCGATCTCTACTGAATGGAGCTCTTGAGCCATCACGCTTGATTACGATTGATTTCACCACTTCTCCTTACTCTTGAGGTATTCACAGACTTATCCACAAACACACTATAGAGCGATTTATCGTTTAACTAACACTAGATATTGTGGCGTATTTAACGAGAACCACCAACATTGAGTATTGATTTGGATCAATAAAATAGGCACGCCGAACAAGATAAATCCAATATTATTACGTGAGATCTCAAGTCGAAAAGAAACAATGTAACAATAAAAAAACTGCTAAAAAGAGTTGAATTTTCGGTAAGTGTTGTAGGATAACGGCTCAACTATATTGCACACCAAAATTAGGGATATTTGGGATGAAACGACTTCAAAAGTGGATAATGTTAGGCTGCTTACTCAGTAGCCAAGCATTTGGCGAACCTTTAACCATATCCAGTTGGAATATCGAATGGTTATCAACCAATGAGGCTGTGAATAAGTTTTCTGACCAACGTGATCAAGCGGATTTCGATAAGCTCGAACAGTATTTCCAATCCTTAAATTCGGATGTGCTGGCTTTCCAAGAAGTCGATGACATCAATGCCATTCAGCGCATCGCTGGCGATCAATACAAGATATTGATGTCTGACCGAGCATTACCAGAAAACAGCAACCATCAGTTCAAAGAAGTAAACCAATACACAGGCTTCGCGGTTCGTAAAGGAATCATACTCACCGACTACGCTGACTTTCCTCTCGAATCGGGCGCTAACAGCAAGCTTAGATTTGCCAGTTATATGGTTGTGGAAACGGATACAAAACCAATTCACATGCTGTCTGTGCATTTAAAGGCAGGTTGCAGCGGCGCTTATAAGTCGAACCGTGACTGTTCAAGGCTCAAAGACCAAGCGCAACAACTTAATAAGTGGATACAGCAAAGAGAACGCCAAGGTCAGGATTACGCAATATTAGGCGATTTCAACCATAACCTTTCTTACTCAAGAGATTGGATGTGGAAAGACTTAACTCAAAATGCCGATGCTCAGTTGGCGACAAGAAAAACTCGAGCAGATTGTAAGGTACGCTCTAACCGCAATAACCATCGCACACACCAGTTCCGTTCTGTGATTGATCATATTGTAGTGAGCAAATCCTTAGATGCCTCTCCTGCTAAACAGAAGGTCTTTGAAACGCAAGATGTGCTTGATTACAAACTTAGCGACCATTGCCCAGTTTCAACGACTATTAAATAGTAGATTTTAGATAACGGCAGATCATAGCTAACGGTAGATATAGAAAGAGGCTGACTGGCTTTTTTGCTAAAAGCGAGTCAACCTCTCTGCTTGGTCAGTTCAGAACGAATAACGTCAAAGCCAATGTAATCAGCGGTAAGCTTGCTACTAACAGGTTTTGTTCGTACGAACCGCCAACCACATTCCCACCAGCATGCTTAAGACGAACAGCCATACCGTGGGATTACCCCCACTAAGGCTGGTTACTGCAGGGCCCGGGCAAAAGCCTGCAATCCCCCAGCCTAAGCCAAACGCTGTAGAACCTAGAATCAGCTTTCTGTCTATCAACGGATTGCTACGGCTATCTAACGGTTCGCCATTGACGGCTTGAGCGCGCTTTTTAATGACCAGATGATAAAACGGAGCGAAGACCAATAGCGCGCCACCCATAACAAATGCCAAACTAATGTCCCAGTTACCGGTAATGTCTAAGAAGCCGAGTACCTTGTTAGGATCAACCATACCTGAAATGATCATTCCTGACCCAAACAGAATACCTGCGAGCAAACCGATAACGATAGTAAATGAAGAGTTTTTCATTATGCCCCCAAGCCAATCAGGTTTTTAACCAGCACTGTTGCCATCGCGACACCCATGAATACACAAGTAGCGATAATTGAGCGCTTGGACAAACGAGCCATCCCCACAATGCCATGGCCGCTAGTACAGCCATTCGCCATCTTGGTACCAAAGCCCACCAATAATCCGGCTATGATAACCACTGCGAAGTTGATCTCTTCTAATTGCGGAAGTTGGTAGCCTGTTGGAATCAATAACCAGCCGCTCACGACCATTCCGACAACAAAAGCAAGTCGCCAATGTTTTTCGGTTTTCTCAATGCTGGAGTCCGAGTTCGATTCGGATCCTGATTCTAATCTTTTGTTCTTTCTCGACGGTAACAAGCGGCCAACAATACCGCTAATTCCTGCTACTCGCCCTATTCCTAACATAAGAATAATTGCCGACGCGCCTAACAACATGCCACCGAACAATGCATTCCAAGGTATTAAACTCATCACTGACCTCTCTCATAACGTCGATTAACTCATCACCCTTAATTTAAATTAGAGTTTACTAATAAATATAAATTAGTCAATGCTAATGTACACTAGAATGTTCGGTTTGTAAGTCTGGAATTAATAAGCGTCCTGCATGAAAAAAGCCCCTAGGCGTTAACCTAAGGGCTTATTATTTGATTCGGTTTATTGTGTCAGTTACTTAGTCTTGTTCTTTTCAGCTATCCACTGCGACATATACTTGGTGCTCGCCATGCTGTGGTGCTTAAGCATCGAACCAAAGAAGTTATCCAGTCGATGAGATTCAAGATCGGACTCTAACGCCGTTAATCGCTCAATCAATGTGTCGCCGAGTTGATTCTGCTCGTAGTGCGCTTCAAGGATTGAATGACATTGGCTTTGTGCTTTAAGCCACTTCTCTTCATCTTTGTATAAACCGACAGCTTGTTCAACAAACTCGTCGATGTCATCAGCCACTGCGCCCGGCCATTGCAATTCTCCTTGTGGTAACATGCCTTCGCTGCCGATTTCACTCGTCACGTTCGGAGTTTGTAACTTCATCGCATCAAGCAACTTGCCTTTAATGCCCGCGCCAAATCGTAGGGGTGCAACACACACACGAGCTTGCTCCATCACTTCTTGAGCGTCTTTAGCCCAACCTTTTATATGAAAACCGGTTTTAGGGTTGTGCAAAGCCGTTGCTTTCGGCGGCGGGTAAGATCCGTAAATATGAAGTTCGGATTCAGGTAACTGCTTGCGAATCTTCGGCCAAATCTTCTGTAACTGAAGCACAGCATCCCAGTTCGGTGCGTGTCTAAAGTTACCTATCGTCATGAAATGCTTACGTTCTTCAAAGCTTTTCGTGCTTTCAGGAAGTGTATTAAGATCAACCATGAACGGCAAGTGATGAAGCAGTTTTGGATCGATATTGAACTCAGATTTAAGCAGATCCATCTCGTAACTTGAAATGATCAACGAAAGATCACAGCGTAAGATTGCGGCAATTTCACGTTTAGCCAAGTCACTGTACAAATGCGCTTTGGTCAGTTCAGTCTCTTTCTTAACTGCTTCATGGCGCGCGTTACGTAGGAACTGTAAGTCTTCCGTATCCAGTAACTTAAAGGCATTCGGACATACTTTTTCCACGCGCCAACCAAACTGCTCTTCCATCATGAAACGGTCAAACATCACGACATCGGGTTGCAGCTCTTCAATGTACTGGTCAAAGCTATCGCAATTTAACTGTATAGATTGGCTCGTGATGCCCTCTTCAGAGAGATCGATCATGTGCTCGGTTTCTTGAGCTGGCGTTGCAAATTCAACGGACCAACCTTGTCTCTTGAACAGGCGTAAAAGAGACATCATATGGCTGCCAGCCGCCGATGAATTCGGTTCTGGCCAAACGTAGCCAATTGCTAAAACTTTCTTCAAAACACTTCCTAAGAAATAACAAAAGGGACTGTAGAAGTCCCTAATTAAACGTAAATCGATTTATACCGCTGATTATAATTGGTTCTAAGAACTCAGCGATCAGATTCGTTCACCCACATTGCGAGCTATCATAAGCACTTCATCCGCAGAGTACAGGTTTGAAATCGTGGTTTCGACTTCTGCACCCAAAGTCGATTGATAAAGCTTTTGTGCAAAGTTGTCTGCTCTGGTGGTCACTAGCACGTGTTTGAGCATCGAGCCTTGATCCGCCAAATGCTGTTTTACCTGCGGCAGGGAATCTAGAATCAGCGTTTTACCCAATCCTTGCCCCTGCGCGCTTGGTAACACGGCAAGTTGCTCTAGTTCTAAAACAGCTTCAGGTCTAAACCCGCTTTTCTGAACCCAGATGATGTAACCCACGATCTCACCTTCGTTCTCTGCAACGAAGTTAAGAAAGCGTGGTGCTGCATTTAAGTTACATTGTAACCAATTTTTTGAGTTTTGCTGTCGAACAAAAGTAGCTTGGTGAACTAAAGCCGCCCCATCGAGGTCGGCTTCTGTCATTAAACGAACTTGCACAATGCTGCTACTCGTTTTCAGAATTAGGACGCGTTTTACAGTGTAAAATGGCTCTTTCTAGAAGCTCCAAAGCAGATTTATCCGCTTCTGGAAGCTTCGCATCCGATTGACCTAACGGTTCAACACGACTGCCCCACTTAATATGGCCAGCACCCCAAGTTAAACCTGCACCAAATGCCGCCACAAGAATGTTTGAGTTAGGTTTAACAAAACCTTGCTCTAATGATTCACACAGTGCAATTGGCACAGTCGCTGCGGATGTGTTGCCGTAGTTTTGGATGTTAACAAACGCTTTCTCGCGCTCAATACCCGCCATATCACACAAGGTCTGGATGATTCGGATGTTGGCTTGGTGCGGAATCACAACATCGATATTGTCGGTTGAGATGCCAGTACGGCTTAATACTGTGTGTGCCGCAGCGCCCATGCCTTTCACTGCACGCTTGAAGATTTCTTTACCTACGAAATCAAAGTCCCAGTAGCCATTATCTGCAGCAAAGCGATCCATAGAAGTACCGAATTTGGGTACCGCTAAAATGTCACGGCCTTCGGCGTCACAACCGATTTGCGCTTCTTGTAAGCCAACCTGCTCTTCAGTGCGAGATAGAACCACAGCACCTGCGCCGTCGCCAAATAGAACCGCAGTATCACGCTTGGTCCAGTCGATGAAGAATGAAAGACGTTCTGCACCCACAACAATGGCATTGCGGTAGTTGCCCGCTTGAATCAGTCGAGTTGCGGTTTCAACGCCATAGATGAAGCCAGTACACGCTGCGTTAAGGTCGAAAGCCGCTGCGCTCTTGATGCCTAGGTTCTGTTGAACTTTAGACGCAGTATTTGGAATAAGGGAATCTGGGCTGCACGTCGCGATGATCACGAGGTCGATATCTTCGGCAGTAAGACCAGCACACGCCATTGCGTGTTGAGCAGCAACAGTCGCTAACTCAGAGGTATTTACATGACTGATACGACGGTTTTCGATACCAGTTCGAGTTCGAATCCACTCGTCAGACGTATCAATGAAAGTGCTTAGATCATCATTGGACAACACGGCTGGTGGCAGACACTTTCCCCAGCCCGTAATCTCGGCGTAAAATTTTGTCATCATTTACCTATTTATTGTTTGTTTTTATTTAAGTATCGTATTCTAGTTTTAAACAGTATAAGCGCTCCGTGCGTGATTCGTAAATCGCGTTAGACACGGAGTTACAATAAAAAGAGAAAGTTATGTCTACATTCAACACACGTTGCCCTTCTTGTAATGGCGTAAACCGAGTTCCTTCAGAAAGAATTTCAGAAAGCCCAACCTGCGGTAAATGCAAAACAGCATTGCTCGATGGCGCTCCTATCGAGGGAACGTCACTTAATTTCCAATCTATTTTGAATAGTTCACAGCCAGTGGTTGTCGATTTCTGGGCAACATGGTGCAACCCATGTGTTGGCTTTGCGCCAGTGTTCAGTGACGTTGCTAAAGAGCGTTCAGGAGATATTCGATTCGTTAAGATTGATACTGAAGCTCAGCAACAGCTTGCCGCGATGTACCAAATCAGAAGCATTCCAACCGTGATGGTGTTTAAAGATGGTAAACGTGTCGATACGATTAACGGTGCATTACCAAAAGGTCAATTTGATCAATGGCTTAATCAAGCTCTAACCAAGTAACACTATTATTTAAGCTATCGTTTAAGCGATTGAATTAACTTTTGCTTTATTCTAAGTATGCACACAAAAATAGGTTAGAGAGTCTTATCAACCAAAGACTATCTAACCTACTGTTTTATTTATGGTTATCACTTAACTTCTTGAATTAAACCACAGCTTCGCCTTTCGCTCGAATACTAGACTCTTGCTTACCTAGTCTGTATTCCTTTTTGATTTGATCTGCGACTTTTTCGGCAATCATAATGGTTGCCGCGTTTGTGTTTGCCCCAATCAATGTCGGCATCACAGAAGCATCAATAACTCTTAAGTTATTCAACCCATAGACTTTCAGATTGTTATCTACCACGGCTAATGAATCACTGTTAGGGCCCATTTTACAGGTCCCGACTGGGTGATACTGAGTGTCTGCACGGTTGCGAATATCTTGCTCGATAGCCTCGTCATCACTGGCGTCTACTGGGTAGAAAGCATTACCACGGATGTCGTCAAACGCCGAACTCTCTAACATTTGATACTGCTTCTTCCAGTCCTTAATCATTATCTCCATATCTTCAGGATGACTGAAAAACGCAGGATCGATCTTAGGCGGATCATAAGGATCATTACTATTGAGCGTTACGCTGCCGTTGCTTTTCGGACGCAACAAGGTGACATGAGACGTAAAACCATGACTGGTATGGATTTTTCTTGCATGGTCATCGACAACAGCGACCACAAATACAAACTCTAAATCCGGCACCGCGATATGATCTTGGGAACAAAGAAAACCTATCCCCTCTGCAAAATTACTGCTCATCTTGCCACGGCGTTCTTTGTGCCATAGCGGCAGAGCTTTGGTTATTTCAGACGCCATTTGCAACGAGATACCGAAAGTTTCACGCTTTTCGCTGCATTGGTACGAATGTACTAAGTCGATATGGTCTTGAAGGTTCTTGCCGACGCCTGGTAGCTCTTGAACCGGTTCGATGCCATGCATCTCTAGTTCAGCTTTCGCGCCGATACCCGACAATAACAGCAGTTGAGGAGAACCAAACGCGCCAGCGGATAGAATCACTTCTTTGTTGCATTGGATCTGATAACGCTGTCCGTTAAAGCCATATTCGACTCCGACCGCTTTCTTACCTTCGAACAAAACTTTATGTGTGGTTGCTTTGGTTACGACCGTGAGATTCTGTCTCGAAAGATTTGGCGTTAAGTAAGCCTTGGCAGCACTGCACCGTTCGCCATTCAGCTGGGTTACCTGCGTCGGCATCGCCCCAAACTGAGCAGCACCGTTGATGTCTTCACTACGGGGAACCCCTATCGACTCACACGCCGTTAAGTAACGTTCCAACATCGCACTTGGCGATCGAAGGTTAGCCACGTTCAGAGGACCACCTTGGCCGTGATACTCATCTTGGTGAACTTCGTTATTTTCGGCTTTCTTAAAGTAAGGGAGGCATGATTCATAACTCCAACCTGCATTACCCAAACTTTCCCAAGTGTCGTAGTCGTAACGGTGGCCACGAGCGTACATCATCGCATTGATAGAACTGGACCCACCAAGTGTCTTACCTCTTGGTTGATAACCTTTACGACCATTCAAACCCGGCTGTTCAACGGTCTCAAAGGCCCAGTTGTTTAGCTTAGTTGGCATCATCGCGGCTATACCTACGGGTGTATGGATTAATGGGCTTGTGTCTTTACCACCTGCTTCCAATAGGCAAACCGTGACATTGGGATCTTCAGACAGCCTTGCAGCCATTACACATCCTGCCGAGCCCCCGCCAACAACAATAAAATCATAACTATCCATTTGCCTATCTCCATTGGGTGTAACTCTCGTTTACGCTATTGCCATAATTGATAACACCATACGAATGAACATTTTACGCGGGTATTTGTAATCATCAAGTTGAACACAACACCTTTCCTCTCTGGCCTGATCTATGACGTTACGTATGTTCATGAAGCACCAATGAGCTTAACTTTCTTCGCTTGAATTATCGTTATGATCAACAACCATCACGGATGACCTACGCGGATTACTGTATCGCTTACAAAACCATAATGAACGTAATCCTAGTGGCTTTTTGACCGCATAAAATCTCGCCAAATCGTAAATTCCGCTATGGTATTTTAGCTCAAGATCTCGATAAATTTCTTTTATCTTAACGACTATTTTTATTCGTTTTACCCAATTCAATTTCTCCCCCATAGTCGCGGAAAATTCATCGTTTCTTCCACTATTTAGAGGCTCCTGCATTGGACAACATCCAACAAACAACTCGCATAACTGTTCCGGTTATTGCATTGTCTTTTTACGCGATCGCTTCAGGCTATTTAATGAGTTCATTACCATTAATGTTGTCTGAGTATGGCTTAGACAAAAATCTATCGAGTTGGTTGGCGAGTGCATTCTATGCAGGGCTTTTAGCCGGTACGTTATTGATTGAACGTGCGATCGCACGTGTTGGTCACAGAGATGCGTTTGTTATCGCTCTGGCTATTTTTATCGCAACGATCCTTGTGTTACCACTCATCCCACATCAAGCGGTATGGTTATTAGCCCGCTTTGTCGCTGGTGTAGCGGTTGCAGGTATCTTCGTGATTGTAGAGTCTTGGTTAATGAGCGGTGACGAATCTCAGCGCGCGAAACGCTTAGGCGTTTACATGTGTTCGCTATACGGCGGCTCTGCCGTTGGCCAACTCGGCATCGGTTACCTTGGTATTACAGGTGGCGTACCTTTCATCGCAATGTTCACCTTGTTGTTTGGTGCAATCATTGTGTTGATGTACGGACAAGCGACAGCACCACAAATTCACGATGCGCAGTCTTTATCATTAAAGCAAATCAGCAAACTGAGCCACAGCGCTTTGATTGGCTGTATTGTATCTGGATTAACACTTGGATCTATTTACGGACTGATGCCTGTTGAGCTCGCTCAACGCAACATCGCACATCAAGATATTGGCGGTTTGATGGCGTTAGTGATTATGGGTGGTATGGCTGTTCAGCCGATGGTGACATGGTTATCTCACCACATAGGACAAGTGTTATTAATGGCTCTGTTCTGCCTACTAGGGGTTGCAAGCATTGGTGTACTAACGATTAACCATGATTTTTATGTTCTTGGTATGAGCTTGTTTGTGTTAGGTATGGCGACTTTTGCACTTTACCCAATCGCGATTAACTTGGGTTGTCGTAACTTAGACCCAAGCTATCTAGTGTCAGTGACTCAGGTTATGCTGTTGTGTTACAGCATCGGTTCAGTCGCTGGCCCATTGGTCGCGGATAGCTTTATGGATTCACAAGCGGGATTATTCACTTACCTGTTCGCGTCTTTACTCGCTACAACGATCTACATGTTGATTGCTAGCTTAAAACGCTCTCCTCTACAGATTGCAGGCGAGTAAGCTCGAATGGCAACTATCCTCCTCAGGTAGGATAGTTGCCTCTAGAGCTCTTAGTTATGACTTTCCGTCTAACGAAGAGCTCTTTTTGTTTGATGACTTCTGAGCAAAAGTCGACAAAAAGCATCAATACTAGAAATAGAGGTGTTCTTCAGGTTAAGGCTGAAATATGTAGCCTTCACCAGTAATGGTAATGATTAGGCCATCCCCGAATAGTGATCTGATCTCAGATATCGCAACAATCACTGACGAGTTAGTGACTGACCCATTCTCCCAGCCAATCTTCTTCAATTGCCCGACACTGAACAATTTCCCTCGGTTTTGATTCATAAACAGAATGATCTTACGATACGCTAAAGGCATGGTAGCCAGAACATAGCCGTTTTCAACATTGCGTATGAGTTTGGTGTCGAGTTCAACTATTTTTCCGTTGAGTTCAAGTATTACGTTGTGTTCAGAGTGGTGAGTATCTATTACAGGATAGGCGTCCATTTTTATACAATTCCCTTACGATATAGCCAGCAACAAAGTTAAATTCCGTCATTTTTGTATAACGTCGCTTATAAGTGGACGTTTAAAATCGAAGATAATGAAAGCAGCGTATACGGTAAAGAGATTAAATTTTTATTATTAATATATGAACAGGATATCAATAAAGGGTAATTAATCCTCCAGTACATAACCTTCGTTGGAAACCGTTTTTATACAACGACAGTCTAAGATCCTTCTTATCTCGTAGATAGCAACCAATACTGAAGCTGATGTCACGGCTTTACCCGCCCAACCTACACGCTTCAAAACTCGCTTACTGATCACATGTCCTTTATTTTGATACAAGTAAAAAAGAACCTTACGATGAGGCTCTGAAAGCGTCCCTATTATCGAGCCACACTCCTGCTTTCGGACGATCCTCGTATCAGATTGAAACTCTTTTTTATTTAGAACCCACTTAGACGGAAGTTTAAAATCGTCTACGTGATTCGCTATTTTTGGTATGGATTCCTCACGCTTCATAAGCAGTCGTCTTTTAAGATATTTCCAATATTATCGAATGGTACAAAAATACTAAATTGATAGATCACTTAATACCGTACATTTACTGCAAAATTGATCTTGTGGAATTGTTCTAAGAAACGAATTTTTAGTGGACAACCAGTACTACCCGGTAAGTCGATGGCTTTTACGGTATTGGCTTGGAGATAAACCAAAATGCTTTTTAAAGCGATGTGAGAAGTTATAAGGATCTTTGTAACCCAAGCGGTTGGCAATCATCGATACCGACCAATCTTGATATTTTAACAAGCTGGTCGCTTTATCCATTCTTAGTTGAATCAACTTGCTGCGTGGTGATAGGTCGAAAAGCGTTTTGGTGACTCGATTAAGCTGCTCTTCACTGATAAACACCCTTTGAGCCATACCTGCTACTGTCCATGGTTGATGCAGACTACTTTCAATCTCATTATAGAGCGCTTGAACACGAGCGGTGGTGCTTGTTGATTTGGGTTCAAACCCCGTCAACGTTCGGACTATTTCACTCAAGAGTAACTTACGGTAACTGGCTCGGCCCCCTATCTCAAAGTAAACCAAGTTCATTAATGACCAGATCTGCTCACACTCTCCAAAAGGCACAATCCCCTGACCTAAACTTGCTATGTGCTGCCACTGCTTAGTATCGGGGGTCAACATCCACGCCATTTTCCAATAGTTATATTGCGGATCGAGTTCAAAACGAAATGGGGTTCCGGCAGGAAGAACCACCAGCGTATACGGTGTAATCGCTTGTACTGATGTCGTGGTTGTTAGAATGCCGCCACCTTCCATAGTGAAAATCAACGTATGAACATTAACGGATTCTCGCTCAACCCAATAACCATCGTATAGTTTTGCCATACCGCCCATATAGACACCAAAGCTTTTCATCTCTGGGATATCTTCAACGGTCAAAAAACGTTCTTTGCAATGTTCCGCGAGAAAAACATCATCTTGCCACGTTGATTTAGGCTCCATGGTATCAATGACGGATTCGCACAGGTTTTGTTGTTTTTTAAACATGTTGTTACTTCGCTCAAATCACTATAGTTCTGCCATAAATCGGAGAGCTTATGACAACTAACATCAACCCTAACTCATCTATGAATAACAAGCCAGAGAGCATATTACCTCGTATCGTTAAACTTGGTTTACCTGTAGCTTTGCAAAGTGCGCTGGTTGCTATTCTTGCCCTTGCTGACGTCTTGATGGTCAGCGATTTTGGTATGGAAGCAGCAGCCGCTGTGGGAATTGCATCAAAATGGCACTTCGTTGCGATTATGATTATGGCAGGGTTGGCCTCAGCAAACGGTACATTAGTTGCTCAATACTGGGGAAAGAATGACCGAAAAAGTGCACGTACCGTGTCATCTATCGCGATGGTGTTTGGTTTAAAAGTTCTCCTGCCTGTTACAGCAATCATCACTCTTGGTTCTCAGTTTTTAATGATGTTGCAAACTAGCGATCAAACCGTGATTGAGCTTGGAGCGACTTACCTATGGTATGGGTTCCCTGTTCTACTTCTAACTCACATTGTTGTAGTGGTAGAAGCAAGCATGCGCTCATCAGGTGACACCGTAACTCCACTATTGTTAGGTGGTATTACTATTGCACTCAACATTGCGCTTAACTTCGTTCTAATTAAAGGGGCTTTCGGCATTCCAGCAATGGGCGTTGCAGGTGCTGCATTGGCGACAACCTTAGCGCGATTGATTCAAGTAGGCTTAATGTATAGCTACATGCGTGTGCGTAAACACTGGCTGCTAACCACCCCAAGCTCACCACACCGTCCATCACTGTGGCTTTCTTACCGTCGTATTGCGTTGCCGCTAACGATGAATGCCGTGTTGTGGGCAATGGGCACAATGGCATATCAAATGATCTTTGGTCACATGGGCACGACTGAACTTGCGGTGTTCTCGATGCTCGCGCCGTTCGAATCGCTGTGTTACTCGATCTTCTTTGGTATCTCCGTAGCGTGTTCAGTATTGCTTGGCCATTCGCTGGGCCGTGATGAATTTGATGACGCGATGAGCATGGGTCTAACATTCATTAAAGCCGTCGTTGGCTTTGGCGCTGTCGTTGGCTTGCTACTGTTTATGGGTAAAGAGCATGTACTATCATGGTTAAACCTTTCTACAGATGCATTGTACCCGCTTGCTTCGCCAGCAATGATGATCATGTGTTTTGCAGTGGTGATTCGTATGCTCAACATGGTGATCATTAACGGTATTATTCGTGCTGGTGGTGATAACGCTTTTTGCTTGCGAATGGATTTCATCGCGATGTGGATGGTGGGCATTCCAGTGTGTGTTTACGGCGCGTTTGTCGCTGGATGGGATTTCAAATACATCTATGGCCTGATGTTGGTTGAAGAAGTGGTGAAACTGGCAATATGCTCGCACCGTTACTTGAGCCGACGCTGGATCAACAATCTCACAGTGACCTACGACGAGCCTCAAGCGGCGTAGCTTTATACTTAAAGTATGCCTTCTGATAATGCAGTTAGCAGAAACACAAAAGGTCTGAGCAATCAGACCTTTTTCGTTTCTTCTGCGACCAATCTAAAGCACCAGTTACTTCTTGTTCATTCGAATATGGCGATTAGACACATTCGGCAGTGGCTTCTCTGGCACTTTACGTTTCTCATGAATCAAATGTCGTATTGCTAAAATCGGATGCTTAAGTAGCATTCTTGGCCCTGCATAGCGCATCACTAAACGCATCTGCTCTTTCGGGTCAGGCTTATAGCAATGAATCGGACACTTGTTACAGGTCGGCTTTGCTTCGCCATAAGGGCATCTATCAAGTCGTGTCTCTGCATAACGCAACAGTTGCTCACACTCTTCACATAACACGTTATTCTGACGAACCGCACCATGGTGATCTTTGCAGTAAATGTGCACCATCGCAATAACGGTTTTGTACTCCGTCTCGAGCTCGCCTTGTAGAATGTTGTTATGTTGGAACATGATTAATTACCTAATGAGAAACCGTACAGGTTGAGATTGACGCTTTCATTAATCGCCTCTTCAACTCGTTCGAACACAAAACCTAACTTAGTCAGTAGTGCGATACTTCGAATGTTATCAGAGGTAGTGATGGCAACTAAATGATCGATATCAGCATTATGCTTAGCTTGTTCAATTATCGCTTGTGCCGCTTCTAATGCAAAACCTTGCCCATAGACTTCAGGGACAAAACCATAACCAATATCATAAGACTCTAAGGTATCTCTTTTAATTAATCCGCATACTCCAATTGGCGTTGAGGAATCTTTAATTTCAACCACCAATAAGCACACACCTTTCTCTTGATGCATTTTGAGAATGTTGTTTTCTATGTATTCACAACCTTGTCAGTATCAGTGATCTCCTTGTCTCCGATGTAACGCAAGAAATCTTCTGAGCTATATAATCGCTGGATAAACGCCGCATCTTGAGGAGTGATCATTCTTAATCGTAAACGAGTGGTCTCGACTGTCTGCATAGTGATATTTTCCTTGCTGAATACCATGTAAATATTGAGTTCTAGATCTAAAATGATTATCCTCCACCGCATAAACTAAATACAAGGCTATGCAGCAATGAACCGTAAGAAAAAAATCAATCAAATTCTAAAGAAAAGACAGAAACAGGCGAATTCTAAACTGCATGGTAGCAACAAGCCTCGCTATATTTCTAAAGCTGATCGCGCAAAAATGGAAGCTGAAGAGCAAGCGAAAGCCGCTCTAGAACAAGCAGAAGGATCTGTAGAAGTGACTACTGAATCTGAAGAAGCTGGTATCGAAACTAAAGAGACAAAAGCTGCAGAGTAAATCGTAAACTCGCAGTACTCTTGTCTAGCTCTCCGAACAAAGCCATTGGACAAGAACGAAAAAAGCAGCCTCTATTTGGGCTGCTTTTTTGATCCTACCGTATTAACCTAGCGACTTAGCTATTCAATTAACCTTTGAATGGTTTAACTTCCCAGCGTGCGAACGGCGCTTTTGCATTAATCCCTGCTCTTCCCCAACGGTCTACCGAGTCAACAACAAGAATTCGCTCATTAGGCACCAGTGACTTAATCAAAGTCGTAGGCTTTTTTGCTGTCACTAACCATAGAGCATCGTCTTCTGAAAACATCGCTTTAAGCTTCGCTTTATCTTGCTCTGTCCATTCCAGTTCTGCTTTGAACATACGGTCTTCAACAAACAGTTGACTACCAGAGGCGAAATCTTCCAAGCTTTCTGAAAGCAACAATACTGAATCTACGTCGTTATCCAATAACACTGCTTGTTGCTTGTTAATCAGTTCACGAACATCAAGCATTACGCGTTGTAGGTTGCTATCAATCGTCTCTGCTTGCGCTGGCCACAATAACTTAAAGTCGTCAGCCACAATTGCCGCCATGCGCGTTAAATTAGTTGGGTTTAACCACGCGAACTTAGACACATCACCACTTGATAGCGTCAACGCGGCAACACCTTGTGCTCGCGGTGTAATAGCTTGAGCGGCATCCACCTCAACCAAGCGGATATTGCCTTGCCTTGCGTATACAAATGTAGGATCCGCTTGCCAAATAGATGACAGCGTTAACGCAACGGTCGCCTTCTCTCCTGACTTAAGCACCTTGCTTTCACCCTTAGTACCAAACCAGTTAGGTAAGCGATCAATACCGTAGCGTTTTGGTGGTAGGTATTCGGTCGTAATGTCGGTGCCTTTGGTTAGCTCTGTCGCCAAAGCATAAGTCACAGGTGTACTGGTTAGGATATCCTCTGCGTTAGCGTTCAGTGACACCACAGATCCAGCCATTAACACACTACCAAGTACACCCACTTGAGCCGCTGTTTTTACTGAGCTTGAAGTACGATTCATTAAAGGAGTCATGGTTAAGCCTTTCTTATAATTCGGTATAGCGTTGCTGCTAGGAAAAACGTTGCAGAAACGATGATGATTGAAGCGCCTGACGGCACTGGCAGTTTAAGTTCCATCGGTAATACCGTTCCGACTAAACACGCGATGGTTGCCAGCAACGCAGAAAGCAAAACAAAGCTCCCCATGCGTTTAGTCAACAATCGTGCCGTCGCACCCGGAATCAGTAATAACGCGCCAACCAAAACGGCACCCACGATCTTCACCGCGGCAATCGTCACCAAAGTAATCATCATCACAAACAGGTAGTCATAGAAGCTGGTGTTATAGCCGCGCACCTTGGCAATATCCGGGCTAATACAAGTGAGAAGAATACGGTTGAACGTCGGTATCAAGAGCAAAATGATGAGCGCGCAGCTGCCTGCGAGAATTGCTAAATCTTGGTCTGTTACCGTGAGAATCGAGCCAAATAACACGTTCTCAAGCATGTGGATATTGATCTTACGCGCCACGTACATCAGCAATACCGCACCTACTGCCAATGCTAGCGCTAGAAAAACACCGACTAAGGTATCGTATGGCACATTGGTTCTGTTTCTTACAAAGTGAAGAAGCAAAGCGAAGATCATACAGAAGCTAAACAAGCCAATAATTGGGTTTTCTGGTGGCTCACCAAGCAAAACACCAATGGCAATACCGGTTAATGCTGCGTGACCTACCGCTTCAGAGAAGAATGCCAAGCGTTTAGCAATCACCAAAGTACCAAGGCCACCTAATAACGGGCCAAGTAACAATGCGGCAACCAGTGCATTCACCATAAACGCATACATGAAGCTGTCTGATAACCAACCCGCTTCAACGCCACTAATGGCAAGTTGTCGTAACCACTCCATTACGCAACCTCCTTCGATTTGGGGATGGCAGATCCACTGCTATAGTGCTGAAACAGACTCTCGATTTTAGTAGGGTGTAGTACTTGTTCATGTGGACCACTATCCACCAAGAATCGATTCACAACATGTACATTCGCTTCAAGGCGACGCACTGCGGTTACATCATGGTGAACGGCAAGAATCGTACGGCCTTCATCAACGCATTCACGAACTAGCGATTCTAAATAACGAACGCCTTGTTCATCCATGCCGGTAGTGGGTTCGTCCAACACCAATAAACTTGGGTTATCCAGTAATGCTTGTGCAAACAACACGCGTTGCTGCTCACCACCCGATAGCTGCCCCATACGGCGGTCGCTACGAGTCGCCATACCCACACGGTCGAGTTGCGCTAATGCAAGATCCAATTGCTTAGACTTACGACGCCAAAACAGTGGAATTCGAGTTTGGTTAAGCAGGACGAAATCCATTACCGTCAGAGGTAAACTCGATTCGAAGGTCGCTTTCTGAGGAACGTAACCAATGCTTGGCTTTTCTGGCCAATGAATGTTGATTTGACCAGAGAAAGGCGTCAAACCAAGAACTGAACGTAGCAAAGAGGTTTTGCCACCGCCGTTTGGCCCCATGATCACATGGCACTCACCCGCTTTAAGATCTAGCGTGATATCATCAAGAATCACGTTGTTGTCGTATTGCAGACCGAGTTGGTTGATTGAAATCGATGGACCTTGCATTACGCCTTCCCACTTTTAGCCTGGTTAGCCGCAGCAAATTTCATGGCTTCGATTAACGTTTCTAAGTTCTTCTTCATCTCAACTTCTACCTTATCGTCTTGATACTCACCGTGCGTCATGTGAGAGAAACGGTAAAGCTGAACGCCTGTTTCTGCTTCAATCGTGTCAACAAAGCGGTTTGGCATGTTTAGCTCGTAGAACAGAACATCAATGCCTGATGCGCGGATTTTCTCGATCGTATCTTGCAGTTGGCTCGCACTTGGTTCAACACCGTGTGCCGGCTCAATCACCGCCGCAACATCCACCCCAAACTCTTGCAGAATGTACCCATAAGCATTGTGCGTGGTCGCCACTTTCATGCCTGAAGTATCGAGTTCACCTAATGACAACATCGCATCACGCTTCATAAAACGAAATTGCTTGGCGTACTTACGCGCGTTCTTGCGATAAAACGCCGCGTTGTCTGGGTCGAGCTTAGAAACTTCACTCGCGATGGTGTACACCTTTTGGATTGTTGTAGAAAGTCCAACAAACGTATGTGGGTTCACTGCGCCTTGGCCAACAGACTGGCCTAATGCAGGAAGTAGAGGTACTTCTTTGTTCGCTTCGATGACCATTAAATCATCACGTTGCGCAGCTGAAATGACTTTTAGTGCGAAGTCATCGTGGCCAATACCGTTTACCACGATTGCATCCATCTGGCTCAATCGCTTCAAGTCATTTGGTTGTGGTAAGTAGTTATGCGGGTTAAAGCCAGCATCAACCAAAGGAAGGATGTTCACTTTGTCACCTACCACTGCTTTTACGTAGCTATAGTAAGGCTGTAGGGTAATACCTATCGTCAACTTATCGCTGTCGACTGTGTATTCTTTTGCCAATGCATTGGGTGTCGATAACACCGCCATTAACGACATCAATAGAGTCATGAATCGCATAGTAAATCTCTTATTATTTGTGAACTTATGGTCAATGAGCTGATTAGTCCGTAAGCTTTTTGATTTTGTGAACATCTTCTTTTTGAACATATTGCTGATGAGAACCTAAAGTTTGAAACATTGCTTAATGAGAAGCAGCGTCATGTTGTTCAGATACTTCTGACTCGTTCACCACCAGTTTCCAGCCTGCGGATTCCAATGTGTTTTCATCAAATTGAGTAGGTTGGCTTGCGACACCACCAAAGAAAATCCAGATTTCCGGAGAAACACTATTCGCATTCAAAATAAAGGAGTCCGCGAAGCCATGATCGCTTTGTGCAGCATATTCACTTGATGTAGCGTGTTCACTTGGCGTAGAAAAGTAGTAACCACGCTCGTCCAATAGCCAAGCATGAGAACCTTTGCGCTTCCAACTCTGGTCTTCAACAAATGGCGCAACCCATTCATCTTTAAGTGACACAACACTTGGCCATTCGCCGTCTAAGTCCATGCGAAGATCACGAATCTCTTCATGAGCTAAACGGAGTTCTGACAGCATCGCCAAGTTTTCTTGTTCAACATCAGTCACTAAGACTTGGTGATCAAGGGTCACTTCGATATGAGATTCTGCTTGATTAAACGGAATAGCAACCGTCGCAAAACAAAGGATGAATATAATGATTAGGCCAACCCACTTGCCCTCTCTTCCGCCTGTGTCAGCGCGTACACTTTGAATCATCATTTTTCTTTGATCTCTACAACGTCGACTTCAACAGGAAACTCGTGACCTGAATCAAACACAAGGTAAAACTCAGAATTTGGGTTTGGAAATTCGACAATAGAGCGTTTATCCGTCATCTCTTTCGCTATCAAGTTATCTTCGTAGTCGTACATCGCGACTGCGTAATCTATCGCTTTACTACCATCAGAGTAACCCGCTTCACAGGCAACCGTTTTGCCTTCAAACCAACAGCTCATCAACGGAAAATGTGCTTGCACAGGTAATGCAGCGAAACCAAGTCCCAGAGCTAAGCAAGGAGTCATTAATACGTTAAGTTTTGTTTTTATTGTCATGGTTCGTACCCTAGCCACAGTGCAAATTCTCAGTAGTAAACTGAGCAATAAAGGGCTCAAATGAGCCCTTGTCTTTTTCAACTAATAATGGTGACCAAAAAGTTCTAGTCAGATAGTTGGTAGTCTAATAATTCAAGGATTCAGCCCCGGAAAAACCGCCTATTGAATCTGAGCTTCGAACGTTAGGTGCACATTCGCACTTGCTTTGTCTGCCAATGGGTTGTCAACCAACTCTCCTTTATAGTTCGCTTTCATTATGTAACGACCAGCAACGGCCGGAGTGAAAGTAATTTCACCATTTTCATTACTCACTAAATCAATTTGTTCTTGATGGTTGCGGTAAAGCGTACCTTCACGAGTAATATCTACTTTCACGTCTTTCTGGATTTCACCGTTGAAGAAGAATTGGAATGTCACCGGTTCGCCTTCAAGAATGTCGGAAGGGTGTGTCACGGGCTTCAACTCAAGAAGCTTGCCTTCAATTTTGAATACTGTTTCCGTTGGCTTTCCAACAGTAATGTAGCTTTCTGCGCGAGTGAAGCTGAGCTGTGTTATCACGTCACGTGGATTCTCAGGTAGCAATGAATCACGCTCAACTTTGGTTGCTTTAATCCATTTCTCTGTGTCACGACGACCCGCTTTGTATAGCGTGTAGTATGACGGCTGGTTGTTAATCGCAACCTTGTGTGTGCCTTCTTCTTCAAAGTAAAAATCAAAGATTGAACGGCGTTTACTACGAACAACAAAATTGGGACGCTCGTTACGACCATCTGGCATAATTACATATGCATTTTCGCTGCCCGCTGGTTTATCATAAACAAACGCTCCATGAGATGCCGTCACATCGAACGTTAGCCAATCCCCTCCCTCTTTAGAAACGGTGAAATGAGAAGGCAAAACCCAACGAGGGTGAGCTTGTGCAGTCGTCGTTGCTGCTAGACCGAACGCCATTACACCCGCAAGAGCAAGCGCCTTTATTTTTGTCTGTTTCATCATGTTCAATTCCATTATTTGTAATTTTTAATCGTGTCACTCAATGAGCGTCTACGATGGCTACCATTATTTATCGCTTCTTTATCTACTACTTAACGATATAGTTGAGCGTAATCTGACCGGTCTCTTCCGTTGGTTCTAATTGGTAAGAAGCATTTTTGTCAGTGAGTGCTACTTTTTGGCGAAGATAGTTTCGGCCACCATGTTCACGTACAACTTCAATATGAACCGTGTATTCACCTTGCTCTAACGATTGACCGGCATCATTTTTGCCATCCCAAGCAAAACGATATTGACCAACAGGACGTGTTGCGGAAGTCACGGCATCAACGAGTTCGCGGTCGTAACGTCCGACTTTTCGCCACCAACTTCGTAAATCTTTAAGCCATTCATCTTGGCCGACCCAAAGCTCGATCGTTTTCACTGACTTTCTTTCACTGTTCTCTACCCATATCGCTACGTAAGGGCGCTTGTATGGAGAGGCCTCAATTCTTGGTAACTCGAAATGCACATCGAGCTTTGCTGTGTCAGGAAGCACCTCAGCCATGCCTAAGCTTGGTAAAAGAGACAAAGCAAGGAGCGATTTGCTCCAATTCATTTTTTTCATGTTTAACAACCTTTCAAATCCGTTGCGCCTTTAATTCACCTTCACACCGCCTCATGGATCGGATCGCGGGTTACGGTACGGCGACAAAATAGATAGCAAGTGAAATTGCAGACCCAAATACCGTCCATTTAATAGAGGTATTGAGTGTTTTTTTCTTAGGTAACAGTAAGCACACGCCAGTCAGTACAAAGAAGACCATCAGTAGTGCAGTGATATCGATGAACCATTTCCAGACCTCACCGCTGTTACGACCTTTGTGTAGGTCGTTCAACAGGGCAATCACGCCGTAATTCGTGGTTTCGACCTCGACCATTTCAGAAGTCACATCAACAAACACAGAAGCGTTGTAGCCAGGTCCTTTGAAGTCCATAGACACTTCACCGATGAGCAACTCACCGTCTTCAATCTCTGCGTAGATGTCTAACCCCGAAGGAACGCCAGATAGGTTTGCTTCTTCAAATAAAAACTTTTCAAAAGCAGACTCGTCGGCTTTCAGTCGACCGTCTTGAATCGTAAACAAACTCGTGGGAAGCGTTAGCGTAGAGTGTTGGATATTGGGTTGGCTGGATTCAAATAGCTCAGGGCGATTAAGTGTGATGCCTGTCACTGAAAAGAAAAGAACAACAAACAGCAGCGCCATAGAAATATAAACATGAAGTCGACGAGCCCATGATTGAACTGCCCTACTTTTTAACGACATACAAACCAGTACCTATAGATTTTATGGCGATAATTTAGTTGATAATAATTCGTATTGGCATTCAATTTACATTGTTTACGTTTCTCGCGCGTCGCAAGGAAATTCACATAACATCTACTGAAGAACAATCGAACTGTATACGTATAAGAATCGCGGCAATATAAGTGGGAAACGTAGATATCCTGAGCTCTAGAGCTTATAAAATGGCCCTGTTTAGTCGGAGTTCCGTGCATTTAAGAAAGGAAGTTGAAGCTATTTAGAACAGAGATCACTATCAAGGGCATTGGCATGACGATTAGCTCAAGAGTGGTTTAAGCTTATTGACTATAAAACAGACATAACCATGCAAGTTTAAAAGGATTTAGAAATGCGTATGATTGTAGCTTTGGCTGTATTGGTAACGGCTTGTACTAGCCAGATTGTTAGTACTGACGAACATGTCGAGAGTTACATCGGTTCCAATATTGCAGATGCTCAAGCTTTGTATTTAACGCCCCACTCTCAAGCTGTTACATTTTGGGAGTCACGCACATTTGCTTGGGTAGAAACTCAAACCTCACTCGAGAATGGTGAAATACAGCATTCTTTCAAAAACCCCTATCGTGACTGCACCATTAACTGGATTGTAAACCAAAGCGGAGTGATCATTGCGGGATCACACAGTGGCGAGATGTGCATCCTTTAACTTGAATTCTCTTTATCTTTATACCACTAGTAGTAAATAACTGTTCATCCTAG
>NZ_AJZM02000072.1 GCF_000272405.2 Vibrio tasmaniensis 1F-187 | reverse complement strand
GGCTCCCTATAGGGAGCCGTTCTTCGTTGCGCAGATGAATCCTAGCTAAGGTAACAGAATCTTAATGCTCTGGTTGTCTATTGATGACGTTGTTAGGTAAATGCCTTTTAATTCGGAGGCTTTTTTGTCAAAGGAATAAAAACGTATCATTGCTGCTTTATGAGTATAGTTCAGATTTAAGACGTGTACATTTTCCCCTTGTTTAACGTAACGCCACTTAATCTGCACCGTGATTTAGAAACAAAAAAGGCTCCCACTGGGGAGCCTTTTTTGTTTGGGAAAGCCATGACCGGTTAAAAGGATCATTG
>NZ_AJZM02000071.1 GCF_000272405.2 Vibrio tasmaniensis 1F-187 | reverse complement strand
TTTAATTACGCAACAAAGCCTATCCATAATGCTAAACGCTTCTTAATATTCGCGCCATCAAGCTTACTTTCAGGTAAAGGCGTGATCTGATTAACTCCAACAAGAAACAAGTACACAGCCTTAACTTTTATAGGTTGAGATGAGTGTGGCAAATCAAAGCCTTGTAACTTTGCCATTTTAGAACCGACTTCCAGAGCTTTCTTGAGCAATTTATCTTCATTAATGATCTTCGCGGTTTTCGACATATCATCTCCATCATCTTAATCGAATGAACACTGAGTATATCAAACCGAAAGACTCACAAGATTACTTCGCTCTCAGTTTGAGGAGTCGCTTTGATAAATTGCAGGTTACGGACTCCAAATACGGAAAGCCCAAAGTTATTAACTTTGGGCTTTTCTTCTAACTGCTGTGGTTAATTACGACCGAGTGATACGACAACCGAGTTTTACAGCGTTATATGCAGAATTAGAAAATCAATCAGGCATCACAACAATACCCATGGTTTCAAGCAACTGCTCTTGTTGCCAAGCGACAATCTTAATCCCTGTCGTATCCACTTTGCGAGGGTCTAACCCTTCTAATTCCGCATGACACAAGTTAGCCCCCTGCATACTGAATTGCCCCCATACATCTTCGGAGAACACGCCTCGGCTGAGATCAGACTCTTTCAGTGACGCACCGCCAAGGTAAGTCCCTATCCAGCGGTTTTCAAACAACTCACACTTTTCTAAGCAGGCCTGCTCCAAGTTGGCGTATGACAAGTTACAGCCCGTAATATACGCAGAGCAAAAGTACATCCTATTGCTTACTTGATTGGCAAAGTTAGCACGAGTAAAATTCGCTCCTTTTAAATCGCATTCACGCAGCTCAATCCCATAGCAATTCGCATTACTAAAGTTCGCCATCGCCAACTGGCAATTCTGGAAACTTGCGTCTCGTAAATCGGCAATATCAAAGTGGCACCCCTCAATATCGCCTTGTTCAATAAACTTACAGTTAATAAACGTTGCATCACGTAAGTTCGAACGTCTGAAATCACAACGGATAAACGTACAGGCCGTAAATGTAAGCTCTGATAGATCTTGCTGAGCAAAACTGTGCTGATGATAAGTGCTGTTATTAGTGTCCATTTAACCCCCTAAAGAAATCAAGCTAAGACTACCATTGTGATCTTAAGAAAACATCAAATTAAAAACCAACAAAAACAGCAACTTAAAACACCATAATTTGGCCATTTTAAGGCACCAAACGAGCCATTTAAGGTTGTTATTTTCGTTTTATGGCATGCGCTTATCTTGAAAAAAGTTTTGTCGCTTAGAAGTGGGGGGAGATTAGACACAACGAGAATATCATCATATGTCAGCATAAACTTGATGCCATAGCCTATATAGATACCTTAGCTTGATACTTAGTCTTTCGAAAACCTTAGCTTATATCTATAGGCTACAACTAAAAGATGATTTTTATTAGTAAAGTCAGAAAAATTGGGAGGCCAAGATCAAAAAATGGCCGCTTGATGCGACCATTTTATAACTCTTTAAACTTTTTCTTAGCTAGACAATTTAAAACTACGTTAACTCTTGACGACGTTTGCAATGCCTTCAAGCTGTAGAACTGGAGCTGCGTCGATGTCTTCGGCGTTCATCATTGCAGACACACGTTGCATCGAAGAAAGTAGTAGGCTTTGCTCCCATGCTTCTAAATTTTGGAATTTTTTAACGAAGTTATCTTGTAGCGGTGGTGGCGCATTGTTAAGTAGCTCTTGACCTTTTTCAGTCAGATTTGCGTGTACTTTTCGGCGATCTGACGAGCTGCGAACACGTTGTACATAGCCGTTCAATTCCAAGCGATCGATGATCGTCGTTGTCGTCGCTTGACTCACATTAGTTTGATTAGACAATTCTTTGATCGTCACATTACCCATCTCTTGGATTGCGCGCATTAAAATCAATTGAGGGCCCGTCAAACCATACTCTTTACTCAGCTTTTTCGAGTGTAAATCGATAGCGCGAATAATTTGGCGAATAGCGACCAAGATTTCGTCATGTTTATCCAAGATGCAGACCTTTGTACTAATATACTGTGAGTGACTTTACAGTGCCGTGGCGATGAGATTTCCAAACTGAACAGCTTAGGATCGCTCGAATTACACTGTAAATTGATAATTTACTTCATTGATTTTTCCGCATTGTACTGATGTTAATACTATTCTCAATCTTTTCTATACCACTAAACTTGCGTGGTACGGCACTTTTGCCTAATGAAGGGGGAATCAAAGCTTCAATGAAGACAAAAATAATGAGTCAGAGAATACAAACTCAAAGAATAATATATTTTAATAATCATAGAGGTAGAGAGATTTAACCCTCTCCACCCAATAAAAAACCAGCCTTTTTAGCTAAGCTGAAAAACGAAATTTTACGCAGCGGTATTCATCTGAAAGTTACCAGTAAGCGCATTATAAAATTCACTGTTATCCAAAATACCGACCAGTTTATTGTCTTCCACCAGCAAAATCGGGTGATTACTTAGCTGTTTCAGTTTAATCGCATCGCGCATGCCAATCTCTGGACTTGCCACTACAACACTCGACGCGCTGATTGCCGTTAAATCGTCGGATTCGTTCCACTCAACAAGCGCTAAAGTCGATTCACCTTTTACAGACAAAGTACCTTCACTCTGCTCAATCCATAAGTCTTTAGAGTCACAGATCTTCCAACTTTCATCTTCTTGTTTCAAAGAATCCAGTGGCTGCATCAACGAACGACCTTTCAATACGTTCAACGGGTTAGTGTGTGCGACAAAATCTTTCACATATTCCGTTTTTGGTGTGAGTACGATCTCTTCAGGCTTACCATGTTGAATCAATTTACCTGACTCCATGATCGCAATGTTATTACCAATCTTCAGCGCTTCGTCTAAATCATGACTCACGAACAGAATCGTTTTGTTAAGCTTGTTTTGCAATAGAATTAGCTCATCTTGCAACTGTGCACGAATCAGCGGATCAAGCGCTGAAAACGGTTCATCCATAAGAAGAATGTCGGTATCCATCGCAAAGGCACGCGCTAGGCCAACACGTTGCTGCATACCGCCCGATAGTTCATGCGGATACTTGGTTTCCCACTCTGCCAAACCCACCATTTCAAGTTGTTCACGCGCTTTAGCACGACGAACATCTTTAGCTACACCTTGCATTTCAAGACCAAACGCCACGTTATCTAACACGTTTAACCAAGGCATTAGGGCAAACTTTTGGAACACCATAGAAACGCGGTGAGTACGAAGGTGACGCAAGGTCGCTTCGTCGCACTGTTCACCTAAATCAACCAGCTTGTCTCCATCTTTGATCGCCAATGAGCCACGGCTGATCTCATTCAAGCCGTTAACTGCGCGAAGCAAAGATGATTTACCAGAACCAGACAAACCCATCAGCACACAAATCTCGCCTTCTTCAACGGTCAGCGACACATTATCTACGCCAACCACTTGGCCGGTTTCATCAATGATCTCTTGGCGAGTTTTACCTTGGTCGAGTAGCTCGAGCGCTTGCTTCGACTTATCACCAAAAACAACATCAAGGTTTTTAATGGTAATCGCGTCCATTGTCTTTTTTTCCTGAGAGCTAGACATGATTAAGCCTCCTTCTGATTGGGTGTTTTGCACAAGCGATCAAGAATGATAGCGACTAATACAATCGCCAGCCCGGCTTCAAAACCTTGTGAGATGTTCACTGTGTTCAATGCGCGAACAACAGGTTTACCAAGTCCGTCAGCACCGACAAGAGCGGCGATAACCACCATCGAAAGCGACAACATAATACATTGAGTTACACCCGCCATAATGCTTGGTAAAGCAGCCGGTAATTCGACCTTCATCAGCAGTTTCATGCGGCTCGCACCAAACGCTTTACCCGCTTCAATCAACTCTTCAGGCACTTTGGTGACGCCTAAATAAGTCAAACGAATTGGCGCGGCAATGGCGAATATAATGGTCGAGATTAAGCCAGGAACGATGCCCAAGCCGAATAAAACCAAAGTCGGAATCAGATACACAAACGTTGGAACCGTCTGCATTAAATCAAGAATGGGTCTAAGCACCGTATACAACCAAGGGCGATGCGCGGCCATAATGCCAACTGGAACGCCAATTAATACGGAAATCGTTGTCGCTGCAAACACGAGGACAAAGGTTTCCAGCATTTCTTGCCAGTAGCCAAGGTTTAAAATAGTCAGCAAAGCTGCAACCACGAAAATCACAAGCGAGGGTTTACGGTGTAAATACCATGCAATCGCCGCGGTCATCACGATTGGTAAAGCCGGTGGCATCCACTTAAATACATCGACTAAAAACATAATGACGGTTTCTAGAAAAATCGAAATAGCGTCAAAGAATCCTGCTGCATTGATTGTTAGCCAATCAACACCTGCTTCCATCCATTGACCAACAGGGATTTTGTTTTCCGTAATAAAATTCACAATATTGCCTTTTATTATGGGTGGGCTACTTCAAACCAATCGATAAATTGGTCAGCCCACCTTTTTATTTATAGAGCTTTGATAAATAGATCGATAGGTAGGTAAAACTAAGCTTTAACTTGTTTTAGGTATTCAGTAACCGCTCGAGTCGCTGATTCACCTTTATGCGTTTTTACGTTGTCTAACCAAGCTTCAACTTGTTGAGGGTTATTGTTCAACCATTGTTGAGCCGCTTTCTCTGGCTTCACTTTTTGGTTAAAAATCTCTTCCATCAACTGGTTTTCCATCTCTAGAGTGAACTCTAGGTTTTGCAGAAGTTGACCGACGTTTGCACATTCAGACAGGTAGTTTGAACGAACATTGGTGTAAACATTTGCGCCACCGTAGTTCGGGCCGAAGAAGTCGTCACCACCTGATAGGTATTCCATCTCAACATTGCTGTTCATTGGGTGCGGTGCCCAACCTAGATAAACGATCCACTGGCTACGACGAGCAGCACGAGATACTTGCGATACCATGCCCGCTTCACTTGATTCCACTAGGCTGAAATCTTTCAAGCCAAACGCGTCAGAATCAATCATTGATTGGATTAAGCGGTTGCCATCGTTACCCGGCTCAATACCGTAGATGCGGTCTTTAAATTTGTCGGCATGTTTTGCTAGATCGGCGAAGCTTTTCACGCCAGAGTCGTACACGTATTTTGGTACGGCTAGTGTGTATTTTGCCCCTTCAAGGTTGGCACGTACGGTATCAACCGTTCCCGCTTCGCGGTACTTAGCGATGTCGCCTTCCATAGTTGGCATCCAGTTACCTAGGAATACGTCAATATCGCCGTTCGCCATTGAAGAGTAAGTAACCGGTACTGAAAGTAGGTCAGTTTTGGTTTTGTAGCCTAGGCCTTTCAGTAGCTCAGAAGTGACAGCCGTTGTTGCGG
>NZ_AJZM02000070.1 GCF_000272405.2 Vibrio tasmaniensis 1F-187 | reverse complement strand
CTCTACCGACTGAGCTATCCGGGCAACGGAGCGCTATTAAACGGATTTTCTGCATAACCGTCAACACCTTTTTTGAAAATAACTAAAAAAAACGTTCGTTAGTTGTTTTTTTATTCAAAAGTGAGGCTTACGTTTTACCTTGGTTAAAATCTTTCTTGAATTTTGTTACTTTCTCTAAGTATCGGCGCGACTCTTTATTGGGATGTTTCTTTGTTAGTGCCCAGTAAGCTTGACTCGGTTGCAGTGAATTTAAGTCACGCATTGCTCGCTTTCTATCCTTACTAAAAGTATTGAGCACGCCACCAGTGCCGCCGTTGTATGCAGAGATCATACTGTACTCAAGCGTGGTTGGGTGTTTTACGTCTTTTAAATAACGATTTTTAAGGATGTAAAAGTATGCGGTGCCTGCATCAATGTTGTTTTCTGGATTGAATAAGTACTCAGGACTTGGTTCTCCAGGTTTCTTTTTAACGAGCTTAAAGACATCTCGGCCAGCGGTTTTAGGTACCACCTGCATAAGACCATAAGCATTTGCCCAGCTCACTGCGTAAGGATTGAAGCTGCTTTCTGTCTTGATGATTGCATAGATCAAGTCTTCAGGGATGTCATAGCGTTGAGATGCTCGTTGTACTATGTCGGCATACTTATAACTACGTTTGCTCGCATGATCTGCCACCATTGGGATTTCGACGTAGTAGGCTTTTTTAAAGTCTACCTCTTTGGTTTTTAGGTTATTGGCGATCAGGTAATCTGCGAATTTGTTAGCACGCCATGTCCATTGGATGGGCTTTTTCTCTTGGTCTACGACTTGGTTGTAGAGGAAAGGTTGACCTTCTAGCTTTATGCTTTTGGACGAAAATAGATCGACATGAGCTGGATCATCGGGTGTCAGGAGCGTCGTCATGATCGCATTTTTGAGGTGCTTTTTAGGATCTGTTAAGGAGATGGTTTCTACCGTTATGATACCTTGACTGAAGTTAACTTCTGAACGGCTTAGATAATTGTCTATGTATTTCACATAGTTACTCTTACCTGCCATCTTTACTTCACTGCTGCCCCAGCGCTTTTGGATATTGCCTGAAAAGCTACTAATCAAAGCATCCAACGCCCCAGTATCTTTTTCAAATTGCCCTGGTAGTTCTGCCAAATTACTTACAAACCGGTTGGTTGGTTCGTAGTTAACATCATAAATGCTTTCGACAAATTCACGACTGCACCCTGTTAACAACATGGCTGTTAGGAAGTAACTTAGCTTTTTCATAGTTCCTCATACAAAAATGACATCGCGGCGTAAACCATGATGTCATTAAAATTTATTTAAATAAATGTCTTATTCGCTAGGCGGGGTATAGCCATCAATAACGACATCTTTACCTTCGAAAAGGAAGTTAACCATCTCAGTTTCAAGAAGTTTACGATGCTCAGGATCCATCATGTTCAGCTTCTTTTCATTGATAAGCATAGTTTGCTTACTTTGCCATTGTCCCCAAGCTTCTTTAGATACGTTGTCAAAGATACGCTTACCTAGGTCACCCGGGTAAAGTTGAAAATCTAGGCCTTCAGCATCTTTTTGAAGGCGAGCACAAAATACAGTGCGGCTCATAGTGGTTCCTCTTATCGCGTTCGTTGATTCAAACGTCGTTCAGTTCAAAGGGTAGGCTCTCAATAAGCTGCTTTACAGGAGCGGCTAGGCCAATTTCTTCCGGTTTTGATAAGTTATACCAGAGACCTTTAGTCCCTTCCATTATCAAATCTGGTTGTTTATCTAGTTTTACTAATACAGGCGTGATATCTAAGTGGTAGTGGCTGAAAGTATGTCGAAACGCAATCATGGTCTTGATCGAATCGGTTTCATTGTCTTTGATCGAACGAAGGTCTAACTGATGTTCGATCTCTGCGTTTTCATTCTGAGGGAAACAGAATAGTCCTCCCCAGATACCAGATTGAGGGCGTTGTTCGAGCCATACTTGATTGTTGTGGTACAGAATCACAAACCATGTTTCTTTTATCGGCTTTTCTTTCTTAGGCTTCTTGCCAGGGAAATCGAGCTGCTTATCGAGCTTCTTAGCTTCACACATGCTTTCAATCGGGCATAACGTACATTTGGGCTTGCTACGAGTACAAACCATCGCACCCATGTCCATCATGGCTTGATTGTACTTATCAACATCTTGATTGGGAGTGTGTGCTTCTGCGTGTTCCCAAAGCTGGTTCTCGACTTTCTTTTGCCCCGGCCAACCTTCTACTGCAAAGCTTCTCGCTAAGGTGCGTTTGACGTTGCCATCAAGAATCGCATGAGGGAGTTTATGCACAGAGGACAACACTGCAGCGGCAGTAGAGCGCCCAATACCCGGTAGCGCGTTCATTTCTTCGATAGAAAGCGGAAATTCACCACCGTATTGCTCGGTAACAATCTTGGCAGCCTTATGTAAGTTACGAGCTCGCGCGTAATAGCCAAGCCCTGTCCATAAGTGCAGCACCTCATCTTGTTCGGCGTTCGCTAGGTCAATAACTGTTGGAAAGCGTTCTAAAAAGCGCTGGTAGTATGGAATCACCGTGGCCACTTGAGTCTGCTGAAGCATGATTTCAGATAGCCAAACGGTGTAGGCAGTTTTGTTTTGTTGCCAAGGTAATTCTTTGCGCCCAAAGGCGTCATACCACTTTAATATGGCGGTTGCGAAAGGAGTCACGACATGCTCTATGCTTTGCTATTATTAGGAGTGAAATTGCACCACACTTACGGTTGGATGTAAAACAGACAAATTGTGTGGGAATTTATCCACGGAAAGACTTGCACCGGAGGCAATTCTTTGGATAATCCCCGCTTTGATTAATCAATGTGCAGGCAAAAATCAATGAGTGAAGTGACCACTAACGAATATACTGAAGACGGCAAACTGGTTCGTAAGATCCGTAGTTTTGTTCGCCGCGAAGGCCGCTTAACAAAAGGCCAAGAAAACGCGATGAACGAATGTTGGCCAACAATGGGTATCGACTACAACCCAGAACTTCTTAATTGGAAAGAAGTGTTTGGCAACGACAACCCTGTTGTACTAGAAATTGGCTTCGGTATGGGTGCATCACTGGTTGAAATGGCAAAGAATGCGCCTGAGAAAAACTTCTTAGGTATTGAAGTTCACAGCCCAGGTGTTGGTGCGTGTTTAGGTACAGCTCGCGATGCTGGCGTAACTAACCTGCGCGTAATGTGTCACGATGCAGTAGAAGTATTTGAACACATGATCCCAGACAGCAGCCTGCATACATTGCAACTGTTCTTCCCTGACCCATGGCATAAAGCTCGTCACCACAAACGTCGTATCGTTAAGGCTGAGTTTGCAGAGATGGTTCGCGGTAAGCTGCAACTTGATACTGGTATTTTCCACATGGCAACAGACTGGGAAAACTACGCAGAACATATGATTGAAGTGATGAACGTAGCTCCAGGCTTCAAGAATATCGCTGAAGATGGTGATTACATTCCTCGTCCGGATGAGCGTCCACTGACTAAGTTTGAAGCTCGTGGCCACCGTTTAGGTCATGGTGTTTGGGACATTAAGTTCAAGCGTACTAAGTAATTCTGAATCAAATTAAGTGAAGGTGAATCCGAGTTAGGATTAAACCCTACACTTTATGGGATTGATAAAAGCCAACATTATTGTAGTGTTGGCTTTTTTGTCCTTAGGCTTTTATTGCGATAAAGGTTTAAGGACAGAAAGTAATGTCGTACCCCCTACAAAAATAACAATAAAGAAGTAAGCACACATGAAACCAACTCAAGCTATTTTGGACGAGATTTTAGATGAAGTTCGCCCTTTAATTGGTCAGGGAAAGGTCGCTGATTATATTCCTGCATTGGCTCGTGTATCGAACCAGAAATTGGCGATTGCGGTATACACCAATGAAGGTGAAGTTATTCAAGCTGGCGATGCTGATGAAGCCTTTTCCGTGCAATCAATTTCGAAAGCTCTAAGCCTAACGCTAGCAATGGTGCTGTATAAGCCGGAAGAAATTTGGCAACGCGTTGGAAAGGAGCCTTCAGGACAAGCCTTTAACTCGATGATTCAGCTTGAGATGGAACACGGCATCCCTCGTAACCCGTTTATTAATGCTGGCGCGATTGTCGTTGCTGACTTATTACAAAGCCGTCTATCAGCACCAAGACACCGTTTATTAGAATTTGTCCGTCAGCTATCAGGTGATACACATATCGTGTATGACAAGGTTGTGGCGGCTTCTGAGATGATGCACAGCGATCGTAATGCTGCTATCGCTTACTTGATGCGTTCATTTGGTAATTTTGAGAACGATGTTATTCCCGTACTCAACAATTACTTTCATGCTTGTGCGCTTAAAATGACCTGTGTGGATTTGGCGAAGACCTTTAGCTATTTGGCAAACAAAGGTGTGTCTGTTCAGACCAAGAAAGAGATCATTACGCCTGTTCAAACTAAGCAGTTGAATGCTCTGCTTGCGACATGTGGTTTGTACGATGGGGCGGGAGAGTTTGCTTATCGTGTTGGTATGCCAGGAAAGTCTGGTGTCGGTGGCGGGATTATTGCGATTGTTCCTGGCGAAATGACGATCGCGGTGTGGTCTCCGGAACTAGACGCGTCGGGTAATTCACTGGCGGGAACTCAGGCTTTAGAATTGCTCTCTGAGCGTATTGGTCGCTCTATTTTCTAAGTTCTAAGTTCTAAGTTCTAAGCTCGACAAAAAAAGCCTCTCGTGATGAGAGGCTTTTTGTACTCTAGCGTTCGAACTATTCGTCTTCTTCTGCCATAAAGGCTTCAAGCAAATCGTTTAAGAAGAGTTTTCCTTTTTCAGTGATCTGCCAATGGCTGTTGGTTTCATTCAAGTAGCCTAGCTCTTTTGCCCATTCAATAGTTTCTTGAATAGAGTCAAAACCAAGCCCCGTAGTATCAATGAAATCCTGCTTTGGACACGCTTCCATTAGCCTGAAGCGGTTCATGAAGAACTCAAAAGGGCGGTCCTCATTAGGGACTTCAAGTTCATCCGACAGATAGGGCTTCACCAGATTCTGATACGCGGCTAGGTAACCTCTAGGGTGTTTAACCTTAGTGGTGCGAACAATACGTCCATCTGCAAAACTCAGCTTGCCATGAGAGCCACAGCCAATACCTAGGTAGTCACCAAAGCGCCAGTAGTTGAGATTATGCTGACACTGATATCCCGGCTTGCTGTAGCCTGAAATTTCGTACTGTACATAACCTGCGTCTGCGAGCTTCTTATGGCCTAAGTCGAAAATATCCCAAAGGTCATCATCGTCAGGCAGCTTTGGCGTTTTGTAATAGAACATGGTGTTAGGTTCTATTGTTAGCTGATACCAAGATAAATGCGGAGGGTTAAGCTCGATCGCTCTGTCCAAATCAGCTAAGGCCTGATCAATGCTTTGATCGGGTAAGCCGTGCATTAGATCTAGGTTGAAGCTATTTAGTCCGATTTTATGTGCTAAATGAGCTGCGTTAACCGCTTCGTCTTGACCGTGAATACGCCCAAGCCTTTCCAGTTTCTCTTGTTCAAAACTTTGCACACCCACCGAGATTCGAGTTATGCCTGCTTTTTGGTAACCAGCAAAACGCTCAGCTTCGATAGTTCCCGGATTAGCTTCCATGGTGATTTCTATTTCAGGTTTGAACGGAATGCGTTGTTCAATGCCTTGCAGCAATCGACCTATTCCTTCTGGAGAAAATAGACTCGGCGTGCCGCCACCAATAAAGATCGAATGCAATGGGCGAGGTGCGCCATTGAGTTGGTATTTTTCGATATCGGTATCGAGATCCTCAAGCAGAGCATCGATGTACTCTTTTTCAGGAATCTCGGCTTTGAGAGCGTGAGAGTTAAAATCACAATACGGACACTTTTGTACACACCATGGAATGTGGACATAGAGGCTGAGTGCGGGTGGTATTAGCGCTGCATTGTGCATTACAGAGCTTGCTCCTTGAGAGTCTTGAATAATGACGCGAGGGCTTTACCACGGTGTGACAGTTGCTTCTTACGTGACGATTCAAGTTCTGCTGAGGCGCAGTTATCTTCTGGTACAAAGAATACAGGATCGTAGCCAAAGCCATTCTCACCGTGTTCTTCAGTCAGAATGCGACCTTCCCATTTACCGTGACATACTAATGGAGTCGGATCATTCTCGTGACGCATTAGCACCAATACACAGTGAAAACGAGCGGTACGATTTTCAACATCAACACCTTGCATTGCATCTAACAGCTTTTCGATGTTTTGCTTATCAGTCGCCCCTTCACCTGAGTAACGTGCTGAGTAGATACCGGGTGCACCATTAAGGTAATCAACTTCTAAGCCAGAATCGTCAGCAATGGCTGGTAGCCCCGTCTCTTTCGCAGCGTGGCGAGCTTTGATGATGGCATTTTCAATGAAAGTCGTTCCTGTTTCTGCGACTTCTGAAACGTTAAATTCACTTTGCGCGACAACGTCGAAACCAAACTCAGACAGAATATCTGCCATCTCGCGAACTTTGCCTTGGTTGCCTGTTGCTAAAACAATCTTACTCATGGGGATGTGGCTCTAATAAGTTAATGACTAGAAATGTGAGCTTTGAAGCTACTCTTCTATATAGAATTTTTGTGTGAAACGCAGTGGTCCAGTGCCTTTCAAACCGGCGTTAACATCGATATTAAAAGTGATGTTCTCTTCGTGAGTGATAGGGAACTCAGTAAGGTAATAAATTGCATCACCTTCCTTTATTTCACGGAAGTTAAGCGTGCGAGTGTTACCTACTAGGTTTCGAGCTGTTCCCGTAATTTTAGCCGTTGTTGCAGGCTTGCCTAGAGAAGCGTTGTCTAGCACGCTGATGTTTAGAATCGCTGAGTATCCGTTTCGTTTCAGCTTATATTGCTTAGCGACCTGCGCAGTTAAAAACGTGGAATTGAAAGCCGAATAATGAACCTCGACATCCTTGATACTTTTAAACTGCCCTGCCGAACTTGGTAGGGCAATCAGAGCGGTGAGTAGTGCTGTTATCCATAGACGCATAATGACTCCAATAAATAGCAAAAAGCCATCATAGGATGGCTTTGACTTCAGTTGGGATCTGGCTTGGTGAGCATATTCGAACTTGCTTATGCCGACCGAGCTCTCCCTTTTCTATCTTAATTTGCCCTTTCGCGACCTTAAATTGTTTCGCAAGGTATTTCGCTAAGTGAGCATTTGCTTTGCCATCAACCGGTGGTGCAGTAATGGCAATTTTCAGTTCCTCTCCGTGCAAGCCGACAATCTTGTCTCGGCTTGCTTTGGGTTGGATATAGAGCCTAAGAAGAATATCTTCTTCTTCGGCCCAAACTGCTTTTGGCATCGTCAAAGTACCTGATGTTCGTACTTGAATTATAGCTGATACCAAATCGGGCCAATTAGGTCACCCATTAAGAAGTTCGCGAATTGCAGAACAATAAACAGTACCAGTACGCTTAAATCAAAACCGCCCATTGCTGGAAGAATACGACGAATTGGAGCCAGCATTGGTTCAGTCAGTTGATGGAACACGTATTCAATTGGGCTACGACCTTGGCTAACCCAGCTCAGGATTGCACGGATTAGCAGAACCCAGAAGATCAAACCACCAGCCGCTTTAAGCAGAGATAGCGCTCCAAAGATCAGGAAGCTGATGTCAAATACAGCCGCACCGCCAGAGATAATCAGGTTTAGAGCGACGAACTTAAGTACACATAGCACATAAGCGAAAACAACCGTCGCAAGATCAAGGCTGCCGATTGATGGAATTACTCGGCGTAGTGGTGCAACAACCGGTTGTGTCGCTTTTACGATAAATTGTGAGAATGGGTTGTAGAAATCTGCACGTGATGCTTGTAGCCAGATACGCAAGATCACAACCATGATGTAAAGATCAAAAACGGTCGAGATCAGAAAGCTCATCGAGTTCATATTGTTTCCTTTTTCGGATTTACTTGCCGTTTAGGTATAGCCTGAACGACACAATGCTTTTTTACTGTAATTAGTATTAAAACAGTTTTTCCATCTCTTCAGCTCGAGCAACCGCCGCTTGCATGGCTTTTGCTACGATATCTGAAAGTTGATGGTCGTTAAACGTGCGCAGTGCTTCTGCGGTCGTTCCGCCTTTTGAAGTCACTTGCTCACGCAGTGTAGATAATTCAGTATTTGGATTTGCTACTACCATCTCTGCCGCGCCTAATGCAGATTGCTGCACTAATTTACGAGCGGTTTCTTGGTCAAAACCTTGGTTAATTGCTTCAGCTTGCATCGCTTCCATAAACAAGAAGAAGTAAGCCGGAGCACTGCCCGCCGCCGCAATGATGTTGTTGATACCAGACTCTTGTTCAACCCAGCTTACTTCACCTACGGCTTGCATTAGCTGAGAAGCAAAGTCTTTATCATCTTGGCTGACCGTTGAATCAGCATAAAGGCCGCTCATCCCCTTACCAAGCAGTGATGGCGTGTTTGGCATAACACGTACAAGGTTCAGTTGGCAGTTTAACATCTCATTGAGTCGATTCGCATTAATACCCGCTGCAATTGAGATAACCAGTTTGTTGCTAAAGTCGATGCTTTGTAAGGGTTTACATACATCAGCCATCATTTGTGGTTTCACTGATAATACAACAACGTCTGCTTGCTCTGCCGCGGCAAGGTTATCGCTGGTGGTATTGATGCCGTATTCTTGCTCTAACGGCAGCCTTCTGGTGTCTGAAGGCGCTGTTGCAGTAATCTTTTGCGCTGGGTAACCACTCGCCACTAAGCCCGCTACAATTGAGCGAACCATATTTCCCGCCCCAATAAAGGCGATGTTCTTATGTTCCATATATAAAATCCTGAGCGTGTCGCTGCGCGGATAAGGCGAAGCGGTATCAATACTTGTACTTGGTTACTTACTACGGTTATTCGCGTAATCACGAGCACCGAAAATAGCCGTTCCAATACGAACCATTGTGCTACCAGCCCCAACTGCTGCATCCATATCACCACTCATCCCCATCGAAAGGGTATCAATGTTTGGATACTTCGCGGCTAGCTTGTCTTTAAGCTCTGCCAGTTGAGAAAATGCATTAAGCTGAGATTGATAGTCAGATACGTTTGCAGGAATCGACATCAATCCTCTTAAAGTGAGGTTAGGGAGCGACGAAATCAACTCCGCGAGCGCAAAAACTGTTTCTTCTGACGTTCCTGATTTTGAATCTTCACCACTGGTGTTCACTTGAATGAGCACTTGTAGAGGTGGAAGCTCGTTTGGTCGCTGATCATGAAGCCTTTGTGCGATCTTATCGCGATCAACGGAATGCACCCATTGGAAGCTTTCCGCAATAGGGCGAGTTTTATTAGATTGGATTGGGCCAATAAAATGCCATTCTAAATTTAGGTTAGAATGTTGTTCTGAAAAGTGTTTTACTTTATCGACACCTTCTTGAACATAGTTTTCACCAAAGGCAACTTGACCTCCGAGTGCGGCTTCTAGAATCGCATCAATAGGTTTAGTTTTACTGACGGCTAAAAGTTGCACGGAGTCTGGAGCTCGTCCGCACTTTTGTTCAGCACTACGAATCTGTGAGGTGATTTGTTCGATATTTTGTTGAATACTACTCATAGCTGACTTTACTTAAGGGAAAATAAATGGATATCACTGAGTTACTAGATTTTAGTGTAAAGCATAACGCGTCAGATCTACATCTTTCTGCGGGTGTATCTCCAATGGTACGTATAGATGGTGAAGTAAGGAAGCTTGGAATCCCAGCTTTGAGTCATGCTGATGTGCATCGTTTAGTTTTTGAGATCATGGACGACTCACAGCGCGGTGAGTTTGAGGAAAAATTGGAAGTCGACTTCTCTTTTGAATTACCCAATGTTGGCCGATTCCGTGTTAATGCTTTTAACCAAGCCCGTGGGTGCGCAGCGGTCTTTCGAACCATCCCTGTAGAAATCCCAACGTTAGAGCAGTTGGGCGCACCTGATATTTTTGAAAAAATTGCCAATTATGAAAAAGGCTTAGTGCTGGTGACTGGCCCTACGGGGTCTGGTAAATCGACAACTTTGGCGGCGATGGTTGATTATGTAAACCGTAATCACAACAAACACATTTTGACCATTGAAGACCCAATTGAATTCGTTCACACCAATAATAAATGTCTGGTTAACCAGCGTGAAGTTCATCGTGATACGCACAGCTTTAAAGCGGCGCTACGCAGTGCGTTACGTGAAGACCCGGACGTAATTCTTGTAGGTGAGCTTCGTGACCAAGAGACGATCAGCTTAGCGTTAACGGCCGCAGAAACTGGTCACCTAGTTTTTGGTACTTTGCATACTAGCTCTGCAGCAAAAACCGTAGACCGTATTATCGATGTATTCCCGGGTAGCGACAAAGATATGGTTCGTTCGATGCTGTCTGAATCGTTACGTTCGGTGATTGCCCAGAAACTATTAAAGCGTGTCGGTGGTGGTCGTGTCGCTTGTCATGAAATCATGATGGCGACACCTGCAATCAGAAACTTGATTCGTGAAGATAAAGTCGCGCAGATGTACTCGATTATTCAAACGGGCGCGGCACATGGTATGCAGACCATGGAGCAAAACGCGAAACAACTGATGGCACAAGGCTTGGTTGACTCGGAAGAGGTCGAGAAAAAGATCGAAATTGAAACCTCAATGTTTTAATCAAGGTGAACAAAATGGAATTGAATCAAATTCTTGAAGGGATGCTCTCTCAAAAGGCGTCGGATCTTTATATCACTGTCGATGCGCCAATCCTTTTTCGTGTGGATGGTGAATTACGCCCCCAAGGAGAGAAGCTGAATGCGGCTCAGGTTGCTCAATTACTTGATGCGATGATGGATCAAGATCGACGAGATGAATACAAGCAAACGCGTGAGGCTAATTTTGCTATCGTGCGTAATTTTGGTCGTTTTCGTGTCAGTGCGTTCTTTCAGCGAGAGCTGCCAGGAGCAGTAATTCGTCGCATCGAGACTAACATCCCTACCTTTGAGCAATTAAAGCTTCCTGACGTACTACAAGACCTTTCAATCGCTAAGCGCGGGCTTGTGCTGGTGGTTGGTGCGACTGGCTCTGGTAAATCGACCTCGATGGCTGCGATGACAGGCTATCGCAATACCAATCGTTCAGGTCATATCTTGACGGTTGAAGACCCGATTGAATTCGTACACGAACATAAAAAGTGCATCGTGACTCAACGAGAGGTTGGACTCGACACCGAAAGCTATGAAGTCGCGCTTAAAAACTCGTTACGCCAAGCCCCTGATATGATTTTGATTGGCGAAATCCGTAGTCGTGAAACCATGGAATACGCGATGACCTTTGCTGAAACGGGTCACTTGTGTATGGCAACCCTGCATGCCAATAACGCTAACCAGGCGCTAGAGCGTATTCTTCACTTGGTGCCGAAAGAGCAGAAAGAACAGTTCCTGTTTGATCTGTCGATGAATCTGCGTGGTGTGGTCGCTCAGCAGTTAATACGCGATAAAAATGGCAATGGTCGTCATGGTGTCTTCGAAATTCTGCTGAATAGCCCTCGGATATCTGACTTGATTCGTCGTGGTGAGTTGCATGAGTTAAAAGCTACCATGGCCAAATCGAAAGAGATTGGTATGCAGACTTTTGACCAAGCTTTGTATGATTTAGTGGTTGCGGACAAGATTAGCGAGGATGATGCATTCCATAGTGCAGATTCTGCCAATGACTTGCGTTTAATGCTCAAGACCAAACGTGGCGATGATGACTACGGAACTGGTGCGTTGGCTGGCGTTAAGATTGATATGGGCTAAGTCACGGCTTTGTTGATAAACACAAAACCCGCTTCTGTGGCGGGTTTTATTCGTTTATAACTTAATGCATGTTAGATGAGTGCATGTTAGATGAGTGCATGTTAGATGAGTGCATGTTGGAGCGATGGTTATCATATGAGTAACCGCGCTCCTTTTCTAATTTGATTTTTGACGGGTACTGTTGACCGTCGTAACCCGCGGAACCGCTTCCCATTGAGCTGCATGCCGTTATAGATAACGCTATGAATATTGCTAGAAAAATTTTCATATGAACTCCCAAGTTCTTTTCCTTTATCGCTCCTCCATTACGCAGTTAAAATGGCAAGGGATCATAAGCTTGCTCGAGTTTGCTAAATAAATAACTTAGCCATATTGTGCTTCAAACCAGCTCTCTAGAATTACAACGGCTGATTGATTATCGACGTTACCTTTACTTAGCGCTTTATAGCCGCCCATTTCAAAAAGGTCGGCCCTTGCTTCTGTCGTAGAAAGTCTTTCATCATGCAGTTCAACATCCACACCAAAGCGTCCTTTAAGACGGTTAGCGAATTTCTTCGCTCTGGGTGTAATAGCTGCTAGATCTTTACCATGAAGGTCGGTAGGAAGGCCAACCACAATCAGATTCGGTTGCCACTCCTTAATTTGCTTCTCGATATCGTCCCAGTTTGGGATGCCATCTTTGGCTTTAAAGGCTTTCAGGGGGCTTGCTGTGCCTGTGATTTCTTGTCCAATCGCACTGCCGATACTTTTTGTACCGTAGTCAAATGCCATAATTGTTCGTGACATGGGGCTTCCAAATTAATCTGTGTTTGAGTGTTTACTTTATTGAGCTGAGCTGAGCTGAGCTGGGTTGGTTTAGGCGTGGCCTGCGTCTGCTGAAAGCTGAGCGGCATTAATACCTAACATTTGTACCGCAACTTTCCAGCGGTCCGAGATCGGTGTGTCAAAGATGACCTTTGGATCGGCTTCAACGGTTAGCCATGAGTTCTCGGTCAGTTCTATCTCCAACTGGCCAGGCTCCCACCCAGAATAACCAAGTGCAACCAGATAATTGTTCGGTTCATCTTCAGTCCCTAAGACCATCAGAATATCTTTCGAGGTTGTTACCGAGATTTGATCCGTCATGTTGATGCTGGATTGATAACTGCCTTTGGGTTTGTGCAAAATAAACCCACGGTCTTCTGCAACTGGCCCACCATTAAGTACTGGCTTATCAAGGCTTGCTTGGTTGGGTTTCGGCTGTTCAGAATCAACCTCAAATTGCTTAAGCATACTGCCAACAGTGACATCGATAGGAGCGTTGATCATCAAACCCATCGCACCTTCGTCATTGTGCTCACAAAGATAGATCACCGAATTTTGAAAGTATGGGTCTTTCATTCCGGGCATAGCGACCAGAAAGTGGTTCGTTAAATTCATAGAGCCTCCTGCCAGTGTGTTCCCAGTAAAGGAAAAAGAGCGGCGTAAAGCCGCTCATTGTTCTTTGCCTAGATATTTTTGTGTTTTCGAATAGCTAAGACTTTCTTAAGTTTAGGCTATTTAGCGTTAACGCGACGCTCGATTGCATCCATTAATTTACCCGTAACAGAAATATCAAAAGCAGCTTCAATTTCACGGATACAAGTTGGGCTCGTTACGTTAATCTCAGTTAGCTTGTCACCGATAACATCAAGTCCTACAAAGATTAAACCTTTCTCTTTTAATGCCGGTGCAACTGCTCTTGCGATAGCCCAGTCTGTTTCACTCAGCGGGCGAGCTTCACCTGTACCGCCAGCAGCAAGGTTACCTCGAGTTTCCCCTTTCGCAGGAATACGCGCTAGGCAGTAAGGCATTGGTTCACCGTCAACCACAAGAATACGCTTATCACCATTGCTGATGTCTGGAACAAAGGTTTGTGCCATTGCGTAGTTTTGACCATGGTTAGTCAGTGTTTCAATGATCACTGATACGTTAGGGTCGCCTTCCTTCACTCGGAAGATAGACGCGCCGCCCATACCATCAAGTGGTTTTAGAATCACGTCACCGTGCTCTTCTCGGAACGCTTTAATTTTTTCAGCTTTACGAGTCACGATGGTGGTTGGTGTCAGTTCAGGGAACCAAGCCGTGAATAGCTTCTCGTTACAGTCACGTAGGCTTTGTGGTTTGTTGACGATCAGTGCGCCGTTCTCTTCAGCACGCTCAAGAATGTAAGTTGCGTAGATGTACTCAGTATCAAACGGAGGATCTTTACGCATTAGTACCGCATCTAAATCGGATAGCGCGATAGTCTGTTCTGATTTGAACTCGTACCAACCGTTTGGATCTTCTTTTAGTTCAACAACCTTAGTGTCAGCAATGGCTACGCCTTGATCTAAATGTAGATCATCCATTTCCATGTAATGGATTTCGTAACCACGACGCTGAGCTTCAAGCATCATGGCAAAGCTAGAGTCTTTTTTGATGTTAATGGATGAAATTGGATCCATTACGATGCCAAGTTTGATCATTTTTTTCTCCTAGCCTAGATCGCCAAAACGGACTTGTAAGGCAGTAATTGCGGTTAGAGCTGCTGTCTCGGTACGAAGTACACGTGGGCCAAGTAGCGTCTCTTCAAATTTGTATTGTTCTGTCATACCGATTTCTTCAGCTGACAGTCCACCTTCAGGACCGATCAATAGGCGCACCTTACTGATCGGCTCTGGAAGGGTATTGATTGAGTATTTTGCACGAGGATGCAGGTTTAGTTTTAACGCTTCGCTCGGTTCGCTGCACCACTCTTCAAGTTGCATGATTGGGCGAATAACTGGAACCGTATTACGGCCAGATTGTTCACATGCTGCGATAGCAATCTTTTGCCACTGTGCGAGCTTTTTCTCGAAGCGTTTAGTATCAAGCTTAACGCCACAGCGCTCTGAAATAAGAGGGGTAATGGTGTTCACACCAAGCTCAACCGATTTCTGAATCGTGAATTCCATTTTGTCGCCACGTGAAATCACTTGGCCTAAATGTAAGTCTAACGGAGATTCGCTGCTGCGCTCGATACGTTCAGTAACATTAACTGTGACGTTCTTTTTTGATACTTCAGCAATTGTCGCAGGGAATTCAGCGCCACTGCCATCAAATAGAAGAACATCTTGACCTTCTTTCATACGAAGGACTCGACCAACATGACCCGCGGCATCTTCGTCTAAAGCGAGTGAACCTAACTGATGAATGCGTTCTGGGTGATGGATGCGAGGGATTCTCATGCTGGTAAACCTATAAATATGTTCATTTGGGTATTTTGTCTCTGCCTAACATGGATGCTTTTAGTTGAAAAAACAAGGGTAGCGCAAGAGTTTCAGGGGCAATTCTGAAACTCTTGTTTGAGATGGAGGCAATTGGAGATGTTGGTTGCCTGAGTCGTGTTATTTACAAGCAGGAAAAACAAACGGGTTGTGATTACCTTGGATCGCATAGATTCGCTCATCACGCGTACATTCCCACTTATCGACAGGGAATTGCTTGTTCCACGCCATCATCAGGTTAGTCTGCTGCTTAGAGAGCTTGAAGCCATACTCTTGACTCATGTAAAGATAAGTTCGCGCGATAGAGCCTTTTGCTCGGTCTGGCGGCATCACTTTGCGCTGCTTGAAGTTGACCTGCATTTCACATTGACCATAGCTAACGCCATCCATTCCATTCCACTGGCTGAAGTTGTAATTAGAGCGATCACCGTTAACCTCGCCAATGGTCGGAGTCAGATTATGAAGATCGGCTTCCATCGATTTGAATATTTTGTCATTGCGAGTACAGTTTTTACGTCCGCCATCTTGCCAGCACTGACGCTGGTGGCCAAATTGCCAAGCTGGAACTACGTGTTCCCACTCAATACGGGAAGCGCGTTTTTGCTGTTTTCTGACTTGATAACCACAGCCGTCGAGGTCGGGGATACCTTTCTTTTTGTCTTTCCAAGTGATGTCACAACCACAATAAAATGAAGTCGGGTGATCGAGATAAATCTTCACAGCTTCTTTTTTTGCTTTGGAGAAGGAGCTTGGTGGAGCGGCGAAAACGCTTTGGGTTACCAGTAGGCCAAATACTATTGATAGGTAAAAGGAAACCGATAGGCCAAATACTTTTGGAGTGTTTTTTTGCATAGAGAAAGACTGATGAAAGTATGATAAACAACAGTCTAGCACTCAAATGTTAGTTCTCTCTATTACATTTATTCGCGTTACCTTGTGAGCTTAAGACTTAGCTCAATTGAAGGCCGGTAAAAGCTAAGGTTTGCTGGCATTGTTGGCAACGATACGTTGATTGGTTGCGGATGACTTTGTTGTGTCGTCTTATCGATAGGGGATAAGTGGTGCAATCACAGCGATACTCAAAAGTTTTGCCCTGCACTGAGGTGATTTCCAAGCTGTGGGTCGTTTTGGCCGGTACATTGAATACCTTTTCCATCACGTATTTCCACTCATTGCCGTGAGGCCTAACTCGTCCGAAGACCTGATGTGTGATCAGATGCGCGAGTTCATGAGGCACGACTTCGTTAATAAAGGCGTCTTCATTTTCGCTGAATAGCACTTGGTTGAGTTTTATCTCGTTTAACTGGAGGTAGGCTTTTCCCGCTGCCTTTCCTCTTAACTTGTAAGTGACAGTTGGGCATGGAAATTCACGAGAAAAATGTTGATTAGCGATAGCTAGGCATTCGCCCAGTTTTTTATTTACTCGATGTTGTTGCGGGGTGTAAGACAAGCGTTGTTAACTCCAAAAAAAGCCTCAGCGTTTAAGCTAAGGCCTCATCATAACATTGCTCATCGATCGTGAAACGATTTAAACGTGATGTTTCTTTTTGATGACTTCGTGGTAAGCATGCCATGTTCCGTAACCAAGTAATGGCATCGTTACAATCATCCCCACACCGTAGGTCGCGAAGCCGACTAAGATACCAGTACCAATGATACCAGCCCAAACGACCATCGCAGGGATGTTTGATTTAACAGCGTTGAAGCTAGTAAAAATCGCACTCATTACATCTACACGTCTCTCCATCATTAGTGGAATTGAAAATGCTGAGATACTAAATATCAGGCTAGCGATAACAAAACCAATTACAGACCCTGTAATTAAGAAGGGAGCAAATTCGGTCAATGGTGCCCCTTGTACTGAAGGGTAAAGTGCGTGCAATAATGCAGCGATACGCATCCAGAATATCATCGCAACCATTAATACAATCGCAAACGCCCATTGGTGGGTTGAGTTGCGTGTGATGGCTTTCATCGAGTGCAGTAGGCTAGCGTTGTGCCCCTTTTCTCTTTCCCAGGCTGCGTCATATAAGCCTAGGGCAAGAAACGGCCCTATTAGCATGTACACAATCAAGCTTGGCATAACGACTAAATGTGTTCCTTGCCATTGGACAAGTTGAACAATGGCGATGGCCGCACCCATAAAGCACAAACCGTAAAATGCGCTGATTAATGGCATTCTCACTAAGTCGTGCAGAGCAAGCGACAACCAATGAAAGGGCGCTGAAATGCTCACCTGATTACATGGTATTGTACGAGCGTATTCTGAGTCTTTGATTTCTTTTTGTTTATCGTCGAAGTCTTGTGTATTCAATGTACGAGGCATAGATCCTCCTTGATCGGTTTTCTACCTGCGCTGCAGTTAAATTGCAGCGAACGAAACTCGATGCCCGACTTGGCGACGTCTTTGATGTAAGCGCGCATCAGCTAAATAGTTCACGAAACAAAGTCTGATCTTGATTTGTTCGTTAACATTATTTTAACTATTGACCGTGAAGCGGCAAATATCAACTTTTGACAGGCTGTTATTAGGGCGTGTTGACCTTTTGTGGTTAAATTTTGTTCGAGATAA
>NZ_AJZM02000069.1 GCF_000272405.2 Vibrio tasmaniensis 1F-187 | reverse complement strand
TGTATCTCGCTCAGCAGTTGAGTGAGCTCGGGAGAGTGGGGTTGAGCTTGCACGCTCGCACAGGTAAGCAGCAGTAATGGTAAGACTGTTTTCATGGTCATTCTCCCTCTAGATACCTGATCATAATACCAGTATTTAGGCGGTGCATAAAGTTCTTTTTTATTCACCTAGTTAAGTATTATTCTTTCGAGTTTTGTGTGTATCTTGGCACCGCAGGATAGGCTTGGTCGGAGGTGACGTATTCCGTCCTTTCGGGTCTAGTGATCTCCTTTTCTACCTGCGACTTGACTGTCAGTTCAATCATCGGCTCAGGTTTGATGATGGGTTTCTGCGCTTCCTCTTGTTGAAGTTTTACATCATCGGTAACCCCATCAAAGCGCGCTTGATTAAACAGTCCGCCCGTTCCCTTGGTATGCAGCAT
>NZ_AJZM02000068.1 GCF_000272405.2 Vibrio tasmaniensis 1F-187 | reverse complement strand
CCAAAACTTCTGGTGCGGATCATAGAGATAAGCCGAAATAGAGAACAGCCTAAAGAGCATAGCTACCCAAATAGAACGTAGCCCTAGTTTGATAACTTTTATCGATAGTTTTTGTCGATAGCGATCTTCTTACGAAGATAGGATTTGCCTATTGAATCTATAGAAATGTCCGATTTCACTAATTTTCGGTGCGAATGCAATATAGCTCCATCGACGCGGGATAGCGTTAAACACTACAAATTAGAAAGAGAGTCGAATCATGATCAACACAGAAATCAAACCATTCAACGCAACAGCATTCAAAAACGGCGAATTCGTAGAAATCACTGAGCAAGACGTTAAAGGCAAGTGGGCTGTATTCTTCTTCTACCCAGCAGACTTCACGTTTGTATGTCCAACTGAGCTAGTTGACCTACAAGACAAATACGCAGAGCTTCAATCTCGCGGCGTAGAAGTTTTCTCAGTATCAACTGACACGCACTTCTCTCACAAAGCATGGCACGATACTTCTGACAAAATCGGCACTATCGAATACTTCATGGTCGGCGACCAAACAGGCAACATCACAAACAACTTCAACGTTATGCGTGAAGGTCAAGGCCTTGCAGACCGTGCAACGTTCCTAATCGACCCTGAAGGCGTTATCCAAGCAATGGAAATCACAGCTGAAGGCATCGGCCGTGACGCTGAAGACCTACTACGCAAGGTTAAAGCAGCACAATACGTAGCCGCTCACCCAGGTGAAGTTTGCCCAGCTAAATGGAAAGAAGGCGAAGAGACTCTAGCGCCATCTCTAGACCTAGTAGGCAAGATTTAATCTAAGCCTAGCTAAACAAGAATAGCCAAGAAAGAACGAGTAAAACAGAACAGTTAAACGGTTCTACAGGCGCGCTTCGGCCCCCCTCCTAAAGGGCAGTCGCGCGCCACCCTTTCAAAACATCAACACCACAGTATTTGCCGACTTGCGCCCCCTTTTTATTTCCCTTTTTCAGCAAGAAGGTATTGGTCAATACCAAGACACAGAATTTAAGAGCAGGCACGATTATGTTAGATCAAGCAATGAAGCAGCAGCTAAAAGCATACCTAGAAAACCTAAAAACCAATGTTCAGTTAGTACTGAGCCTTGATAGCAGCGATACCGCGAACAAACTTCAAGATCTGGCGAATGATATCGCCTCTCTCACCGACAAAATTGAAGTAATTCGTGATGATAACGCAAGCACTCGCCGCCCTATCATGCAGGTCGTAAACCAAGAGAAAGGCACTGCGATCGGTTTCGCCGGTTTACCAATGGGTCACGAATTCACATCACTGGTACTTGCACTGCTTCATAGTGGTGGTCACCCTATCAAGCTTGAAGCGGACGTAATCGAGCAAATTAAAGAACTCGATCAAGAGCTTAATGTAGAGATTTTTATCTCGCTCTCATGCCAAAACTGTCCAGAAGTGGTTCAAGCCTTCAACATGATGTCGGCGATTAACCCTCTAGTTAAGACAACAATGATTGATGGCGCAGCATTCCAAGACGAAGTGAAGTCTCGCGACATCATGGCAGTACCAAGCGTGTTTATTAACGGTGAGCTATTTGGTCAAGGCCGTATGTCACTGGCTGAAATCCTTAACAAAGTCGATTCAGGCGCAGCAGAAAAGAAAGCAGCAAACCTAAACCAACAAGCACCGTTTGATGTATTGGTTGTCGGCGGTGGCCCTGCAGGTTCTTCAGCCGCTATCTATGCTGCACGTAAAGGCATTCGCACTGGTGTGGTTGCTGACCGATTCGGTGGCCAAGTGATGGATACGATGGCGATTGAGAACTTTATCTCAGTGAAAGCGACAACTGGCCCTAAATTAGTGGCAAGCCTTGAAGAGCACGTAAAAGAGTACGGTGTTGAAGTGATGACTGAGCAGCGCGCTGCAAACATCATTGCGGCAGAAAACACTGAAGACGGTTACATCCACGTAGAGCTAGAGAGCGGCGCAACACTACGAGCTCGCACGGTTATCACAAGTACCGGTGCTCGCTGGCGTGAAATGAACGTTCCGGGAGAGCAAGAGTACCGCAATAAAGGTGTAGCTTACTGCCCACACTGTGACGGTCCTTTATTCAAAGGTAAGAAAACAGCGGTTATCGGTGGTGGTAACTCAGGCATCGAAGCGGCAATTGATTTAGCGGGTATCGTTGAACACGTAACCGTACTTGAATTTGCAGACACACTGCGTGCCGACCAAGTGCTTATCGACAAAGCGAACGCAACACCAAACATCGAAATCATCAAGATGGCGCAAACAACGCAAGTGATTGGTGATGGCAACCGCGTAACCGGTCTGGAATACAAAGACCGCAACACCGATGAACTTAAACAGATTGAACTAGCAGGTATCTTTGTTCAAATCGGCCTGATGCCAAACAGCGAATGGTTGAAGGGTTCGAAGGTAGAGCTTTCACCACGCGGTGAAATTGAAATTAACGCTCATGGCGCAACATCAATGAAAGGTGTATTCGCAGCGGGTGACGTAACAACCGTACCTTACAAACAGATCATCATTGCAATGGGTGAAGGTGCAAAAGCAAGCTTAGGTGCATTTGACCACCTAATCCGTAACTCAGCTCCAGTTAAAGAGGCTGAAACGGCTTAAGCTTCAAACTTAAAAGCTTTTAGCTCAAGTTCCTTAAATATTTGTTAACTTATTTCTTTACTGTTAACGACTTAGTCGACATTTAGACACCACTCCTATGGATTTAGGAGTGGTTTTTTCTTTGTGATTTATGCCGGTTGATAAAGCATAAAGGCAACCACCATCGCTAAGCTTCCACCCAAGCAACGGTTCACAAACATCATCTGTTTTGGTGATTGCAGTAATTTTTTCAGCATGGTGCCGCAATACGCCCACACCAACATGCACGGCACACCGGTAATAACCATACCCGCGATAATGGTCACGACTTGAATCAAGTAATCTGCATTCGGAGTAATGAATTGCGAAAACACGGTTAATGAAGCAATCCAACCTTTAGGGTTCAACACCTGCACTAACACGCCTGACATAAAGCCCGAGCGATTATCAGTCGTGCTTTCTTCGATTTGCATGTTCGCAATCGACCACGCCATAAACAGCAAGTAAGCCGCACCCGCGTATTTCAAAATGTTATAAAGATCTGGGTAAAGGGTAAATAGACTCACCAATCCGACACTGGATCCTGCCAGTACGATGATGATGCCAACAGCGTTCCCAGAGATAAAAGGTAAAGTCGCAGCAAATCCATAACGACTTGAAATCCCAAGTAATGCGATATTGCCTGCCCCAGGTGTAATTGCAATTGATGTTGAAAATAGCAAGAACGCCAGCATTAATTGAGAGCTCATTTCCTCTCACTCCTAATAAGTAAAGTATTTATAGGGAGAGAGTTTACAGATTCGACTAGGAATTAAATTGCTATATAGGCTAATATTAATCTAAATTTGAGCAAGACTTTTCTAAAATAGCCATGAAACAGAAAGAATCCACCAAAGAAGTGTTAGATGACACAGATATCGCCATCTTAGAACATATCCAACAAGACGGACGCATGAGCAACAGTAAGCTCGCAGAGAAAGTGAACCTCAGCGAAACCCCGTGCTGGCGCCGTTGGAAACGCATGGAAGAGACGGGTTACATCGATGGTTACGCCGCGAAGCTAAACCGCAAAAAGCTTGGTTTTCATGTGGCTGGTTTTACTCTTGTGACCTTAGGTAACCATGAAGTAGAAAACACAGAACCGTTTGAAGAGTTTGTCGAAGTAACCGATTGGATTCCTATGTGTCACTGTATTGCAGGCGGCGCCGACTATATGATTCAAGTGCTAGCGAAAGATTTAGAAGAGTACTTTGAGCGTATTAGCTCGATCAGACGAGTAAAAGGCGTGAGTGCGATTAAGTCTAATATCTCGGTTAAGGAGTTGAAAAACAGCTATAAGTTGCCTCTTGGGGATTAGCTTGGGCTACCATCTACTCAAAACTCTATTAACTCGGGCTTATTTTTACTCAAAGAAAAGATTGATAGACCAAACAAAAAATGCCCAGTCAACGGTTTGTTAACCGGGCACTTAGTTTTTACAAGTGCGTATTAATTACCTACACCACCTGTTTTCTCAGCTGGTAAATCTGGTGTCACTGGGGGCCACTCTTGGAAGGTTGCTAGATGTTGTTGAACAGCAGCTTGAGCAGGACCAAATGCCCACATTTTCTGCCCCATCCATTTCAAGTACATGCCCGACTCTTCTGCCGCTCGCTCGTATGGGTCACGACGTAAGTTAAACAGCAATGGTGCGTTTAGCTCTTCTTTCGGACCACTCCAGCCATGGTTTTGGACCACAAAGTGCGCCTTCCAATCACCAACACGAACCGCTTGCAGCTTGTCTCGTTCGTAGTAGTAGATCTCTTTACGGTTTGACTCACCTTTCTCAGTCAGCATATCCACTTGGTTGTAACCATCAAGGTGCGCTTTAAAGCCATCGTGACCTTTCAGCAGTTTTTCTTTTAGATCCGTTGGACCACCAGCCGCAGCGACAAGAGTGGGTAACCAATCCATACCATCAAAGATGCCATTGCCTACAGTACCCGCTGGGATTTTACCCGGCCAGCTAACCAGTGCAGGGGCTCTTACGCCACCTTCCCAAGTTGTGCCTTTCTCACCGTGATAAGGTGTCATACCGCCATCTGGCCAAGTCATGATCTCAGGGCCGTTATCGGCAGTGAATATGATGATGGTGTTGTCGGCAATACCGAGTTCTTCCATTTTCGCCATCATCTCGCCGACGTGATCATCAAGATCTTTCATGACCACTTCTTGAAGTCCCCAACCGTTTTGGCCGAGCATCGCTTCGTATTCAGGTGACAGGTGCGTCCAAACGTGACCACGTGATGGACAGTACCAAGTGAAGAAGGGCTTATCCGCTTCAACCGCCCTTTCAATGAAGTTGATCGCGTGTTTATTCACTTCGTCATCGAGTGTACGCATACGCTCGATCGACAATGCACCATCGTCTTCGATCGTTTGACCACCTTTACCGTCTGATCTTGCGTAAATAACATTACGAGGTGCAAAGGCATCCAAAGAGCCATCTTTTGGCCAATCTGGATCTTCTGTGTATTCCATTGCATTCAAGTGATACAACCAACCCCAATACTCATCAAAACCGTGCATTGTCGGTAGGAATTCATCTCGGTCACCAAGGTGGTTTTTACCAAACTGTCCAGTCACATAACCCATGGTTTTAAGGATTTCAGGAAGCGTTGGTGTGTCGGCACTTAAACCAACAGGGCCACCTGGCAACCCGACTGAGTGCATGCCTGTTCGCACAGGAAGTTGACCCGTTAAGAATGCAGAACGACCCGCCGTACAAGAAGGCTGAGCGTAATAATCCGTCAGTAGCATGCCCTTTTCAGCAATACTGTAGATGTTCGGTGTTTCACTACTCATCACACCATTGTGATAAGCACTCAGATTTGAGATCCCAATATCATCCGTGAAGATAACAAAAATATTCGGTTGCTCTTGTGCTGACCATGCCGATAGCGAAAAGCTACTCAACACACTCATCACAACAAGGTGGAAAATCCTTTTCATAGAATGTCCTTATACTGTTTCAGATTGCTCTTTGTGAACCATTTTTATTCCTACCAAACCAAAGCCAAGCTCCAATAGTAGATAAACGACAAGTAGCCAGTAAGGCATGCCATCTATCAACAAGCTAATGACTCGGCCGGCAGCCAAACCCAACATGAAGACCACCAAACTGTAGAGTGCTGCCAGTCGGTATTTCTTTAGTAACGCCCCTGCTATCCAAAACAGAGCCAACGCTAAGTACAACCCCATCACGGCACGAAAGATATGAGTGACATTGATAGGGCTAGCATCAATTCCGAAAAGATAATCAAGGGAGACAACCGGGGCATAACCATACGACAAAGCTATCGGTGTTAAACCCATAACTGCGACGAACAAAAAAACGCTTTGTTGCTTCATATCCTTACTCTTTTAATTTGGCTCTTTTCAAAAAACATAGTCTACAATCAGACTTATACAAGTTGCATATGTAAAAACCAAGTGGTTAAAGCAAACATTCACAACCTTGCTATTTCACACCGAAGATAGGGATATCAATATGGCTAAAGGGCGTTACGTTCTCACATTTGCATTGGTCGCTAGCTCAACCGTAAATGCGCAACAGGCCGACTCACAAACAGACACCAAAAAATGGCAACACAGCATTGAAATTTACGCACTGACGCTGAATATTCGTGGCGATACCACCATTGGTAATTTGTCCAGCGATGTTGATGTTGACCCAGCGTTCATCATGGATCATTTGGATATGGGGGCGATGCTTCGACTAGAGGGGGTCTATAACAATCAGTGGGGTTATTACGTTGACTACAGCTACATGAAACTGAGCGGACAGTCAGATTCAATCATTGGCAACACAGGCATTCTTAATGGCAAGCTTGAGATCAGACAAGGCGTTTTAGAAGCAAAAGGCTTTAAACGCTACCAATACGACATTGGTGCCATTGATTATATGGTTGGATTACGCTGGTGGGATAACGATATTGATTCCAAACTCTACACAAACAGCGGGACAACCCTGAATTCAAGATCTTTAGAAGAAGATTGGATTGATTATCTGATAGGCGTTCGTTGGACCAAGGAACTCAACAAAAATTGGACTGTGCACACGAGCTTAGATATGGGCCTTGGAAGCGATACCGACTTTACCTCATCTCTGTTAACCGGCGCTCGCTATCAAATTAACGACTGGTCGGATTTAAATCTGGCGTATAAATCCACTTGGGTTGATTACGAAAATAAAGGTACCTTTGAATACGATACCGCATCGCAAGGGTTCCTGATTGGTTGGGCTGCTCACTTTTAATCCGATTATCGTAACGTGTTAGAACCTCGGCCAATCCAATGCCAACCCAACATTGGTCATTTGGATTTAATTTCAATTAAAACGTAAGCCTCGAATGATTCTTATCTCTGGTGATGACCTCCGTCGCCAGAGGTTTTTCTGCGTGAAACATGCACCGCCCTCCCTCATAGAAAACCCATTAAATCATAGACTAACTCTCGCACACCGCGCATTTGATCCATCTAAAAAATTGTAATTTTAGATCATGGAAATACAGGCTTATGTTTTGAGATATTTAATCTTCATTTAATCTTACCATCGCCCATTCGAACAGTGTTTTTTATTTTGAAAATGCCGCTAAAATCCTCTCCCGAAATTTACAAACCAGAGTAAAAACAATGAAAAAATTAGTCTTAGCGGCTCTTACGATTGCCTCAGTTACGGGGATCGCATCAACTTCAGCTTTCGCATCAAACGAAATGTACACATTAGGTGGTGTAGGTATGGATAGCGGTGACGTTGGCGCTCAATTCACGTTAGGTAGCCAGATCGTTCAAAGCAATTGGTATATTGAATCGACGTTACTTGTTATCAGCACTGACGATAAGTCTACTAGCTATAATGGTGACAAGGTGCTTCAAACAGAGCAAGAGTTCGATTCTTTAATGCTTTCATTAACACCTATGTATAAGCACAGCTTCAGCGAAAACTTCGCTGTTTATGGTAAGGCGGGCGCGTTTTACGCACACTCAGATACCAAATTGGTGTTCCGATCTAGCGATAATAATGAAGTCCACAAAGGGTCCCATGGTGATTTTGGCTTAACTTACGGCATCGGCGCAGAATACAAGTCACTAAAACCAGTTTTCGGCCACTCCAAGTTTGTGACTCGAGCTGGATTTGATTGGTATGAGTTCGGCGGAAGTACTGGTTGGTATACCGCTGAGTCGGTACTGAGTATCCAAGCAGGCTTTACCTTTTAATTGAGTCGATAAAAAAGTAAGCCTCTTGTTGTGTGGGGCTTACTTTGTACATTTTTTGATTCAGACTACACACTCTTTCTTCATGATAGCAAGTCCTGTTTCCAAGGTATGTGCCCAAGCTTGTTCGATATTTTCATCATAAAGTGGATCGTATTTTTTAACCGTATTGAGCAAGGAATTAAACCACTCGTTGAGCTCTTGCTCAGAAATATCCATGCCTAAATCTTTATGTCGCTTCCCAAGCTTTCTCACCGAATTTCGTACGCTCGGCAGACCTGCAGAGTTATAGATAAGGATGATTGAAGCTTTAAGCATCTTGGTTTGTTGCTCTAACCCTATGTTTTCAAATCGCTCTGAAAACCTAGGGTTGTGTTCGCAGAAGTCCGCCAAAAATGTTTCTAGAAATTCTTCATCGATCCTGCAACGCTCAAAGCTTTCATAAAACAGTTCATTAGGTGTCATTTTGTTGGTTCTTCGCATTCGCCAGCGATCCTTAACAGTCCATGTCATCTAAGTATAAGCCATTATGGCATAAAGTGAGTTGCACAGATCTTGTTTCCATCAGGATCTCGCAAATAAGCCATGTACAAGCGACGCTCGTCAGAACCTCTCGCTCCGGGGCCATTTTCAATACTGGTACCGCCATTTTCGACGCCAACACGATGCCACTCATCTACAACTTCTGGGGAGGATGCAAGAAAACCCACCGTCATACCGTTGCCGTGAGTCGCAGGCTGACCATCAATCGGCTTCGTTAAACCCAACACACCCGTTTGGCTAACGTAAACACAGCGCCCTTTGGGATCAACAGAACCTTCGCTATAACCAAGCACTTTCATGATTGGGTCATAAAAAGCCTTCGCGCGTTCAATATCTTTGGTACCGAGAAAAACATGGCTGAACATAACTAACCTCTTCTTTTATTGAAAGAACCACCTAAACTAGACCTATAATTCGTGTTTGTCTAGGCACGCTATTCGGTCACAACTGTTGCTTAACCCATTGAGCAAACACCTGAAACTTAGTTCGTTGCTCCATGCCTTTCGGACACACTAAATCATACCCTTTGCCCGATTCAATGCTCATAAGAGGCGCGACCAATAAGCCTTGTTCAATCTGCGGTGTCATAAACTCTAACCGCCCTAGTGCCAGCCCCATCGATAATATCGCCGCATCCATCGCCAAGCGATTATCACTGTAATAGTCACACTGAAGTGCGCAGTTGGTATCACTTTGAGCTTCATACAACCAACGCTGCCACGCAGTGATATCGCCACTGTGAATGAAGCGAACATCGTCTAAGTGTTGAATGCCTTGGTCTAGTTTGAAGTGTTTCGCGTATTCAGGGCTGCACACAGGAGTTCTTACTCCACTGAATAATCGCTCGCTGTAATGGTTTGGGTAATGGCCTTCGCTATAGAAAATTGCCACGTCATAAGGTTCAAACTGGAAGTCTGACTGGCTCTGTTTGGTTTGCAGTTTGATGCTTAGATTCGGATACAAGCGTCTGAACTCTGGCAAGCGCGGCATCAACCACGAGGAAGCGAAATAAGGCGATGTCGCGATATATAACTCCCCGCTTAGCTCACCCGTTTGAATATCCATGAGTTCGGAAAAGATAGACTCAAACGAGACGTTCAACATGGATAACACGCGCTGACCTTCTGGCGTCAGTTCGAGCTTTCTTGTCTTGCGCACAAACAGGTTGAACTTCAATTGTTGTTCGAGTTTTTTAATGCGATGGCTGACCCCTCCCTGCGTTAAGAAGAGCTCATCGGCGGCAAGCGTAAAGCTTAAATGTTTAGCCGCAACACTGAAGGTGTGCAGCAGTGACAGCGTTTGTTGGCGATTTTCGAACAGCCCCATGCATTAACCCCACTAATTCATAAGTCGTCGTAACTGGTTTGTCGGCGTATGTAACCATCATATAAATTAAACCAAGTAATCTACAACATAAAATGGTGAACAGCATGCAACAGAATCAAAAACTCAAAGTAACTGTGATTGGTGGTGGATCAAGTTACACCCCAGAGCTCGTTGAAGGACTGCTCAAGCGCCATCACGAATTACCTATCTCTGATCTGTGGTTGGTCGATATCGAACAAGGCATGGAAAAAGCAGAGATAATCGCGGCGCTCACCAAGCGAATGATAAACAAAGCAGGCTGTGAGATTAATGTTCACCTCACCACAGATCGAAAATCAGCCCTGAAAGACGCCAATTTTGTCTGCTCACAATTTCGCGCAGGAAGAATGGAAGCAAGATTACGTGACGAGAGGATTGCTCTGAAGTATCGCATGATCGGCCAAGAGACCAATGGCTTGGGTGGCTTCTCTAATGCGTGCCGAACCATTCCGATTGCACTCGATATAGCGAAAGAGATGGAACAACTGTGTCCGAATGCGTGGTTACTCAACTTCACCAACCCATCAGGCATGGTAACGGAAGCACTGATTAAGCACTCAACCATTAAAACCGTTGGTCTATGTAACGTTCCCGTCAACATGGAGCTAGGCGCGGCGAAAATGCTCGACGCAGAACGTAAAGATATCACGATGCAAATTGCCGGATTAAATCACCTAGTGTGGGCTCGTAAGGTGCTTCATAAAGGTGAAGACAAGTTGGGAGAACTCATCGAACAACTCCTTGGTGGTAACGATCAAATGATGCCAAAGAACATCCCTCCTTTTGAGTGGGACTCTGAATTGATTCGTTCTCTGAACATCGTTCCTTGTGCTTACCTACGTTACTACTACCAATCCAGAGATATCTTAGACAAAGAGTTTGCTGCGTCCGAAAGCAACACCAATCGCGCAGACCTAGTTGCCAAGGTTGAGCAACAGTTGTTAGAGATCTACAAAGATCCCATGCTCGATACCAAGCCTAAATTGTTAGAAGAACGAGGCGGTGCTTACTACTCTGAAGCGGCCTGTGAGCTGATGAGCAGTATTCACAACAACAAACGTTCTATCATGCACGTCAACACTCGCAACAATGGTGCGATTCAAGGATTACCCGATGATTGTGCGGTAGAAGTAAGTTCGGTAATCACCAGCAGTGCGATCCTGCCACTCAACGTTGAACCTTTTGATAGCGACACGCTGCGCTTGATTCAGCAGATGAAAGAGTTTGAAACCTTGACCGTTAAAGCGGCGATGACGGGTGACATCGCAACAGCAAAACGTGCCCTGATCTTAAACCCTATCGTCGATAGTGGTTCGCACATCGACGAGGCTTTGCAAGAAACCATTCGCGAGAACTTAGACTTCATGCCTGCGTTCGCTCATCGACTCGCTTAATGTGGCATTTTGTTAGCCACTAATAAGCTCGGTGATAACAGCTAATGAGCTCAGTGATAACAGTTAATAAGCTCGGTGATAACAAGCTAATGAGCTCAATGACAGCAGAGCTAATTCAAGATATTGAATCCAAATCTTTTAATAAGAGGTCATGATGAAATTGATACTCAACGCCGATGATTTCGGCCTCACTGAAAGCGTGAACCATGGCATCGTTGACTGCTTCAAGGCGGGGTTGGTTAAGTCGACCACCATCATGATGAATCAACCGGGTACACAGCACGCGATTGAGCTCTATCATCAAGGTTTAGTCCCTGAAGTTGGCTTGCACTTTACGGTCACCGCAGGCAAACCACTGACTTCACCAGAGTTAGTTCCGAGCTTAGTCGAAGAACACGGCCACTTCTTTAGCAACGTCACCCTGTTCGATAAATCAGACGTGAATGAAGATGAGGTGATGCTCGAACTCAACGCGCAATATCAAGCCGCTGTCGATGCCGGTTTAAAGATTAACCATATCGACAGCCATCACTTTGGTGGTGTATTTAAATCTCTAAAAGCAGCGTTTACCCACACAGTGAATCGCATTGGTCTTCCAGTTAGACGAATTGATAACATCCTAAGTGGCCAAGATGCACTGCGAGTGCCAACGCCAGATGCTTTCGATATGCGTTTCTTTGACGAAGGCGTATCGCTTAATGGCCTGCAAGATTTATTGCTGAGCTACCAAACTATGATGCCTGATGGTGTGCTTGAGTTAATGTGCCACCCTTCATCAGTGGCAAGTGAACAGCTTAAGTCCCTATCAAGCTATAGTGATAAACGCGTCGAAGAGCATCAACTTCTCACTAGCCCTGCGCTAAAACAGTGGTTGGCTGACCATCAGATTGAGTGCATTGGATTCGACGATCTCAGATAAGATACATTAATTCAGGGCTACTCAACGATCCGTTGTGCGCCCTGCCCTTGATCATGCAAAATATCTTCAGGGTTCAACAAGTGGCATTTCTGCATACTCAAACACCCACAGCCGATACAACCTGTTAAGTTCTCTTGTAGCGATTTAATCTGCGCCATTTTACTGTCGAGTTGCCCCTGCCACTTCTTAGCAACGCGCTCCCAATCTCGCTTAGTCGCGGTATGGTTCATCGGCAGTGTCGATAACTCTTCGGTGATCTCTTCCAGCGTGAAGCCTATTGACTGCGCGACTTGTATCAGCGCGATTCGACGCAACATCGCCGACTGATACCTGCGTTGATTTCCGTTAGTACGAATTGAAGCAATCAACCCCTTGGTTTCGTAAAAACGTAACGCCGAAGGAGCCACGCCACTGCGCTCTGCCAACTGGCCGATGCTGAGGTATACGATGTTTCTCATTGTTACACTATCCCTGAGATCATAAATATTTAAAGCTTACTTTAACTTTAGAATAGCGACCTATTGTTACCTTAACCAGTTAATGTCCTTAAACTTTGATAACGGGCGCAATGAAAAGAAACCACGCAAATAGCTGCTTTGTTTTATTGTGGTGTTCTCGCTCTCTAAATCTGACTCATGATCGATTTCAAGTTCTCTGCTATTTCGGCATTGATGATCTCACCCGTTTCTACATTAAAGTTGTCGTAGAAACTCGGCACCGACATCGAGCCCTTCACATCTGCGTCAAAGTAAGGTGCCGAGTTTACCGCAGACGACAACACAGAGCTTGCGCCACCTGGGCCTGGTGATGTGGAGAGCATAACAACAGGTTTGCCTTGATACACTTTCATGTCGATTCGAGATGTCCAATCAAACACATTCTTAAAGGCTGCGGTGTATGAACCGTTGTACTCTGCAAAAGAGATGACCACAGCATCTGCTTCGCCAATCTTGCTAAAAAAGCGCTGCGCATGTTGATGGACACCGGACTCTTTTTCTCTGTCTTCACTGTAAATGGGCATCTCGAAATCATTAAGATCGAGCACCTCTACTTGCGCGCCCTCAACTAAGCTTGCGGTGTACGCTGCCAATTGTTGGTTAATCGATGCTTTACTGTTGGTCGCGCCAATCGCTAATACTTTCATTGTTGATCCTTGTTCATTTTTCTCACCTTTTTGCACTCATGACTTCAATTACGGAGCTCAAAGTTCATAACTGAAGATTCGTAACGTCTGTTTGATAACATCAAAACCTGCACTAGGCGACAAGGTGATAGATTGTGTTTTTAGATTGGGGATGATGATAAAACCTCAAGTTAACTTGAGGTAAAGCGATATTTTCAAAAAATAGGAAATAACTTAAAAATACTTATAAAGCAGTTAATTACGAAAGGTTAAACATAGGTTGGCATTACACAGGAAAAAGTCAGCACACCCAAAATACAGTGAGTGTGCTTTATCGAAATACTATTTACTTAAGTTGATTTGATGAACTGACACCAGAGTAAGCGACTCCAGATAGCTCGGCCATTTCGCGATTCCATGTTGCCAAATCGTGAGGATTAAATTGATTCAAATGGTCGTGACCACATGCTCTCGCCATCACTTGCATCAATTCAGTCGAGGCTTCGAAGAAGTTCTTCAATTGATTCGAGGCCTTCTCGACATTTAACCGTTGGCGTAAATCGGCTTTTTGAGTCGCGATGCCCGCCGGGCAATTATTGGTATTACACATTCGGGCAGCAACACACCCTATCGACTGCATGGCACTGTTCGAGATAGCGACACCATCTGCACCAAGCGCCATCGCTTTTACAAAGTCCATCGGAACACGAAGCCCACCAGTAATGATTAAGGTGACTCTGTCACTGACGCCTTGCTTGTCTAGATAAGCTCTGGCACGAGCAAGCGCAGGAATAGTTGGCACACTAATATGGTCACGGAACATTTCTGGCGCCGCCCCAGTACCACCGCCTCGACCATCCAAGATGATGTAATCGGCACTAGCATCCAATGCGAACTGAATATCCTCTTCAATATGATTGGCACTCAACTTGAAGCCAATTGGGATCCCGCCAGTCACTTCTCGAACTCGGTCGGCGAACTTTTTGAAATCCTCGACGGTTTTTAGATCAACAAAGGTGGGTGGAGAAATCGCGGCTGTACCTGCTTCAATACCACGCACCTCAGCTATCTTGCCAATGTTCTTCGCCCCAGGTAGGTGACCGCCTGTTCCGGTTTTAGCACCCTGCCCACCCTTAAAATGGAAGGCTTGGACATTTTTGAGCTTAGATTCATCGTAGCCAAATTGTGCGCTGGCTAATTCATAAAAGTAACGTGAGTTCGCCGCTTGCTCTTCAGGTAGCATTCCGCCCTCACCCGAGCAAATTCCCGTTCCCGCAAGCTCCGCGCCTGTCGCTAAAGAAATTTTCGCTTCTTCAGATAACGAACCAAAACTCATATCAGACACAAATAAAGAGATGTTCAATTTAAGCGGCTTTTTCGCTTTTGGCCCAATAATAAGCTCAGTACCGACGGGCACATGTTCCAATAACGGTTTGGTCGCCATTTGTGCAACCATCACTTGAATATCATCCCAGTGAGGCAGTAGATATCTTGGAACACCCATTGAGGTCATCGGCCCATGGTGACCCACTTTGGATAAGCCATCTCGTGCTAATTGATGAATGAACTCAACCGTGGGCTCCTCTTTGGTTGCAGAAGCCGCAGGTGAGAGATCGGGCGTTGCCGCTTGGATATGAACATCAGGGCCTTCTTGGCCCACTTGCTCAGCCGTAAACTGTTTATGGGTACCGTCACAAAATGGGAGATTGTTTGAATACTTACAGCGGCACAGGTAAGCGTCACCGGTTTCCTCGGCCACGAAACTCTTCGGTTTGAAGCCCGTTCCTGCATGAGAACCATCACAAAACGGTTGGTTTTTCGATTTCCCACAGGTACAGAAGTAATACTCCTCCCCTTCTGTTAGCTCGACCTTAACGGGTTTGTTATCCGCTATTACTGGATTCTTCATAGTTCGCTCACCTTTTCTTTCTTATGATTTGATGACTGAAGCGATGACTTGCTCACAAGAGTAAAGTAAAGGTGAGATACGCGGCTAATTCAATGAATGAGCCAGAGAAAACAAGCTGGATAGACAGCCTAAAAACAGAAATCTTGCTGATTCAACACAAACAAAAATGGCCACCAAATCGGCAGCCATTGTGTTTTAAATCTGAGTCTAAGCTAAACGTGAAAGGTTAATCGAATAACTCGATGACCAGCTTGTTGTCTTTAATCACTAGATTAGGTTCCGATGACTTGATCAATGACTCTTGAACCTTGTTGCTATCCAATTTGTAAACCGGTGACTGGGACAAAGCAAAGCCAATCATAGAAACGGCAGGCTTTAGTAACTTCTCTATTTCAGGAGAAAGCTGCTTTCCCTTCTCCTCAAAGCGCTCAAGACGCAGAGATTTTAAGTAGACCTCGCCACTCTCTTTGTCGTATTCAGGAATCGCACTGAACTCGATATCAAGATCCAACCTCATGTTCGGCACGTTAAACACCTGAACTTGTGCATTGGTATTCGCCAGAACAGAAACGCGCTCGGCATCAGCTCGGCCAATTTGCACCGCTAAGTCATCGACAGCGACTTGCGCATACATAACGTTTTGTACACCCACTTCTTGCTCTAACATCACCGAATCTTGAAGGTAGTTCGTCATTTCTTGCTCAGTCACGCTGTAGCTAACACAACCACCTAATATCAGTGCAGACGCTGCCAAAATGAACTTTTTTGCTACGTTAATTATCATCAATATCAGCTCTTTATTGTTAGTGATTACCGCGGAGTTTACCTTGTGATCATCAATACACAAAACAGCAAAAACACAATATCCGTGAATACGTGTATTAATAAGTATAACTATCAGTAAGTAAAGCACCAGATTGGCTTTCTCGCTTGAAGCACTGCCACTTACTTGCTCAACGTTCTTAGGTTTGTGTACTCGAATTAATTGAATTTTGCTTCTAAGCTTATGGGATATTTAGGGGGCTTACTGAAGGTTTCATCATGGATATCGAAACATGAAGAGTGAGCACAATGCCATCAAAAAGAGTATCACCTGAGCCAATAACTCGTTCTGTGATTTTGTTATGCAACACCGCATGCCTGCACCATAGTCAGTGGGTCGGAGAACTGCGTCTCCATAACTGGGAAGCTCAAGTTGCAGAAACAACCGAACAGGCCATTCACTTACTCGATACACGCAGCGAAAGCTACGCACCAATTGTGGTTTCTTGTCTAACATCATCCTCAATCGACAAACAATGTGAGCAAATATCAGCGTTAAAGGTTCACTCTCCAAATTTAAAAGCAATCGCTATCTGCAACCAACCACCAAGACGCAACTTATCGCTCATTAAACAAACCTTTTGGGATTATTACCACCTCCCTATTGATACAGAATGGCTTTGTCGAAATTTAGGCCATGCGTATGGCATGGTCGACACCAAGCAAACTAAACCTAAGCCTGTCTCGTGCCATGAATGTCAATTGGTGGGGCAATCCAGAACCATCCAGCAACTTAAAAAGAAGATAGCCAAGATCGCTAACAACGATTTTCCAGTGCTGATTCAAGGGGAAACCGGAACAGGAAAAAGCCTATGTGCTCGTTTAATACATGAGGCCTCAGCCCGCAGTCAAAAACCTTTCATCGCTGTAAATTGTGGCGCAATTCCACAATCCCTGATTCACTCAGAGTTATTTGGCTTTGAAAAAGGCTCGTTCACGGGTGCAAACAAACGCTACGTCGGACACGTGGAAAGAGCGAATGGTGGCACACTATTTTTGGATGAGATCGGCGACCTTGAACTTTCGCTGCAAACTTACCTGCTCCACTTTCTTGAAAATAGTTCGATAGAACGACTCGGTAGTAATAACCAATTGCCCGTAGATTGCCGTGTAATTTTCGCCACCAACGTCAATATCGAACAAGCCGTTGCTGCGGGTAAATTTCGAAAGGATCTCTTTCATCGCATCAATGTACTTCCATTAGACCTAGTACCACTCAATGATCACAAAGAAGACATTGAAGATTTGGTTCGATTTGAACTGAAGCACAATTACGCATCCAAAACCAAACTGCCTAGTGACACCCTTGAGCAAATGAAACAGTACCATTGGCCGGGCAATGTTAGAGAGTTATTCAACTGCATAAAAAGGGCGATTGTTCTTTCTAATTCAAGCGCCCTCTCTACTCGTCATATGGGGATTCAATTGAAAGACGCGTCGCCCGACGTAGAAAATGATACTCGACTTTCGTCAAAAAATGTTCGTCGTGTGATTCAGCTACACCACTACAATATTTCCCAATCCGCTAAAGCGTTATCTATCTCTCGGACAACCTTATACAAGCTGATCAAAAAACATCAGATAGTAATTTAAGTAGCCTAACTAGCTAGCTAAATAACTAATAAAGCAGCCTAACGAACTAGGCTGCTTTGGAGTTTAGTTGTACTCAATTAATGAAAGTGCTTATGGCTCAGGAACAGTAAACGGACAAACATCACAGGTTGCAATGTTCGATGTTTCCATAAATGCTTGTTGCAAGAACAGCGAGTCAAACGTTGCTGTCACTTGATTAGATAGCATTCCTGCAGTTCCGGTTGGTAACACATTTGGCGCATAAGTTTTACTTACTTGTGTACACACTTGACCAATCGCATCACCAAAGTTCGGTATCCACTCTCCTTCACCCGTTTTACAAGCAAACAGCTCAGGGTCGGCACTTAATGCACTACACATATTACCAGCACCACATGTGGTCACATCCTCAAGATCATCACAAGGTAAAGCAAAGTCGAGGTAATAACTGCTGTTGACTACTTCAGTAGGTAAATCAGAACGGCTCAGAGAGTCATCCTTAGAATCCACCAGCGATTCAATGGCCAATGGGATATCACCGGTATTACATATTTCAACATCATAGGTTTTCTTAAGCACAACTTGACCGCCATCAACCTCTAAGAAGCTATTACACACCTTAGAAATCTCAACCATTGGACTCAAGTCTATTGGTGGACAATTGTAGGCCACTGGCGCTTGAGCATTCACGATAAGCCCATCAAGATCCACCGCACCATCTATCACGCCGACGGCACCGTTATTTACAGACAGATAATTCCCCATGATTGCGAATGACTCACCGACACTCCACACTTCATCGCCGTTACCAACCACTGGAAGCGCACCTAAGATTGGTGACTCAGATAAAAAGGCCACTTAGTAGTCACCATTGGTGCCTAACGAACCAGGGCCAGTGTTGGTAACCGTCACGGTGTAATCTATGTTGAACATACCATCAACCGTAAAGCTGGTTGTGTTACAAGTCGCCGCTATATTGATGCTACATAAACTGAATGAACCGACAACGAAGTCAGCCAAAGATGCATCAATCGAACGAGAAGCTCGTGACTCCACTAAGAAGCTACTGAAACAAGGAATATCCTCAATACCAAACTCATCATTCAACAGAGCTGACAAGTTTAATCGACCTTCCACAAAGCTTTCTGTCGGAATAGAGGTTGTTTCACCCGTTTTCGCGAGATACTCCCAACCTTGTACATTGGGTAGATCAATTGCCCCGATAGAATCATCATTTGAAATCGCACAGATCTTCTCGACACCGACAGCACCACTGCCACATCTTGCACCAACGAAGTCATTCGACTTAGGGTCACCATCAGTTTGGAAGATTCTCGTCATGTTGTCGGTGACATCGCCATTATTCAAATCCCACTGCAACACTTCTATATACGGATTACCGCCACTTGCTTGTGGGAATGAAATCAGCACAAGGATATCTCCATTGATATGCTGTCCAACAAAGTCGCCCTTAGTTTTCCCATCCGGCCACCCTACTTGGTCTTGTAAGAACCAGAAGCCAATGTACATATCACCATTGTTCGCATATCGGTCTGCACCAAAGTAAATCAGCAAGTCACCTTCGCTTTCAAAGGCAGCGGCATACGCATTGGTAAAGTCATCTTTTGGTTGTGGTGACGCGGTACGGAACGCCCAATCTGTAATGTCGGAATCATCTTTTGATCCACCCTTCCAAAAGATTTGGTCGATACCGTTACGGTCTTTTTCGAAAAATTCTGCAATCCCAACCATGCTGTTGGGATCATTTACGTCATCCCAATCAATACCACTATTATCACTGGTCGCGTTACCATCGAGTTCCATCACATCAACAGTAGCCCACACCAACTCGGGGCTACTAAACAACAAAAGCACACTAAGTAAATAATTTATAACCTTCATGTTCTCTCTCCATTTGTTCATACTTATGCTTTTAGGGTTTTCTGCCTTGCCCAAATTGGAGAAAATCCTTTAGCAATTCGTAGGTTCGATAGAGCATATTCCAAGCCAAGTTCAACTTGTTGAATTGATTGATGTTTATATATTGAAGGCAAACCTTTATTGACGCTTTGTTATCCTTTGTCCATAAACCCGAGATTTGACCAAACAATCAAGGACTTGAATAGATGAACAAAGTGTCTACGTCAGACATTTTTTTAGCTTTGATACGAGGAGAGTGATCTTTAAAAGGTACAATCACGTAGCCATTGCTAGATTATTGAATAACAAGCGATTGAATTGACGGGTGCCGACTTAACGGGTAACTGAAGGTTCAGGTCGTGAAATGATAGGCGAACAGACGATGACACAACTTACGATATTCTACGATGGGACATGTCCATTGTGCGCAAAGGAGATGGCGGCACTTGCAAAGCATGATGTCGAGAATAAGATTCAAACCATCGATATCTACAGTGAAGCCTTTTCAGACTACCCTCAGATTGATGCCGACGCAGCCAACACCGTTTTGCATGCACTGGATGAGAATGGAAAACTGCTGCTAGGTTTAGACGTGACCTACCAAGCGTGGCGCTTAGTAGGAAAAGGTTGGCTATACGCCCCTTTACGTTGGGCGATATTCAAGCCAGTGGCCGACTGGTGTTATCTTCGGTTTGCCAAGAACCGATACAAAGTCTCTTTCTGGCTAACTGGAAAGTCACGCTGCGATGGTAACAGCTGCACAAAATAGTACTTGGTTAAGACATACCACTTGCGACTTTGTAATACACCACACCAAACAGCGCAGCAAAAACTAAAACGGTAACCGCGACTTTTAACCAAATAAACTTCATGTTTTGTCCTTTAAATTCTGTTTACTGTTTCGCGAGACAAGTTACCACAACAAAACATTCGGTTGGGTAATGATTTATAGAACTTTGTAGTCATACCAATCACAGTAAGTAAGTGGTCAAAAATAGCGCAGGGAAAAAGCTGGAGAACAAGGCGGATTTTTTCGATAAGTAGTTATTCTAC
>NZ_AJZM02000067.1 GCF_000272405.2 Vibrio tasmaniensis 1F-187 | reverse complement strand
CCCAGCAACTCGCTGCAAAAATCAACTCGAAAGGGCAACACGCCCTAGACTTATTCGCCCAGCCTAAAGAAGCTGAGCGATAAAATGCTTTAGAGTATATAGCGGGTTAACCGCCGATTGACGCCAAGTTTGGAGTCATGCCACTGTTGCCATCGTGTAAGAAGTGGCTAACGGACTTGGTTTGAAGCTGAGCCTGAATTCGATCAATGAGCTCTTGCTCTTGTTGATCCTCTTGAATCAGATCTCTCAGTTCAACACCATGGTCGCCAAACAGACATAAGTGAAGTTTACCGGTCGCAGAAACACGCAGTCGGTTACAACTCTCACAAAAGTCTTTCTCGTAAGGCATGATCAAACCGATTTCACCCTTGTAGTCTGGGTGGACAAACACTTGCGCGGGGCCATCATTAACGGCTTTGACTTTTAACAGCCAACCATTAGCAATAAGCTGGTTGCGGATCGCAACGCCAGACACATGGTGTTTATCGAACAACTCGTCCATCTCGCCGGTTTTCATCAGCTCGATAAAACGTAATTGAATAGGTTTGTCTTTGATCCAATTAAGGAAGGCTGGTAATTCCTGACTATTGAGGTCTTTCATCAATACGACGTTGACTTTGACTTGTTCAAAGCCAACCTCAAACGCTTTATCAATGCCTCGCATAACCTCTGTAAACTTATTCTCACCAGTGATCTGATGGAACATGCGCGAATCTAAGCTATCCACGCTCACGTTTATATGGGTTAAACCAGCATCACGCCATTGCCCTACTTGTTTCTCCATGCGGTAGCCATTCGTTGTGGTGGCTACTTTTTCGATGCCTGGAGTAGAAGCAACAGTATGTATGATTTCAGGAAAGTCTTTACGCAGACTCGGCTCTCCGCCTGTAATGCGGATCTTTGAGGTACCACAATCTGCAAACGCTTTTACAACGCGTTTGATCTCGGGAACACTTAAAAAAGACGAGTTTTTTTGCCCTGACGGTTTGTAACCATCCGGCAAGCAGTAAGTACATTTAAAGTTACAGACGTCTGTAACCGACAAGCGCAAGTAATAAAACTTGCGATGGAATCTATCTTCGAATTGTTGCGCCACGGAACACCTTTCCAAACACGGGAGGCATAATCATTTCCAATTAAGCCCTTGTGACAACATGTCACTGGCTCTTGATGCGTATCGGTACAGCAAATACCACTGTGCGACTTAGCATGCGAGAGCTCGGAGTTATGGCAACTGCACGTTATATTCACACGCGCAGTAGCTGAGTAATAAAATACTTAATATTTGTACGTGAATCTAGCTCTGATGACAAAAAACGGGTCACATCGGCAAAAAAAACGTATCAAACCCTCAAAATAACTCTTGTTGAGTATCTGACGAGAAGCATTTAACCTAAATTATAGTTGGTAATAATCTAACAAGAACAAAAAATGAATATTTACTCTTCAAAGAAAGTCGTAGCAATCGGTGGGGGCCATGGCTTAGGTCGTATGCTAGCTGCATTAAAAGACTTTGGTAGCAATGCGACTGGCATTGTTGCAACAACAGATAATGGTGGTTCAACCGGGAGAATTCGAGACTGCCAAGGTGGTATTGCTTGGGGAGATACTCGTAACTGTATCAACCAATTAATCACAGAACCTTCGATCAGTTCGATGATGTTTGAATATCGCTTTCGCGGTCAAGGTGAACTCGATGGTCACAACTTAGGTAACCTAATGCTAACGGCACTAGACAACCTTTCCGTTCGCCCATTGGAAGCAATTAACCTAATTCGAAATATGCTCAAGGTCGATGTCAATATCGTCCCAATGACCGAGCACCCTTCTGATCTCACGGCTTTATCAATGGACGGTCGTTGGGTAACTGGCGAAACCAACGTTGATGACATGACAGAAAAGCTGCGCATGATGGACTTATCTCCAGAAGTACCGGCAACCAAAGAAGCTGTTGCAGCAGTTGAGCAAGCAGACTGCATTGTCCTTGGACCAGGAAGCTTTTTAACCAGTGTGATGCCCCCGCTGCTACTGCCAGAAATTGGCAAAGCAATCGCGGAAAATACCAAGGCAAAAGTTATCTTCGTTGAAAACCTTTCGCCAGAGCACGGCCCTGCAGGAAAAATGACGCTTCAAGAACAATTGGAGTGGTGTGAACGTACCTGTAAGGCAAGAAAAATAGACATTGTACTGGGCAATGAACCACACCCTGAATTAGAAGGGCAATGGAATTGTGTGACCACTGATCTTGCCTCTCCTAACCGAGATTGGCGACACGACCGTTTAAAACTCCAACAAGCGATTAGGGATCAACTGGCTTAATGCTTGTCGCTTAGGCTAGACGACAGAGACCAGTAAAAACAAAAAAGGAGCATCATGCTCCTTTTTTAGTCTCTTTAATAACTAGCCGCTTTAGAGATCCGTCATCAACTGCTGATATTCAGTGTACGTTGATAACAGGAGCTCTTGCATATCTTGGAAATCAATATCGGTTACAGGCAATGCTTGCTTCACTTTTGCGTCTAAGCTAATCGCAAAACTACACAAAGAGTCTGCGCCAAAACTCGCAGCGCTACTCTTAAGTGCATGGCTTATATCAGCCAAGTACTTAGATGTATCCGACGCTTTATTTATCTCTAGATGTTCGTAGTAGCCTTTCAACTCACCTAAGAAGATTTCCAGCAAAACTGGTACATTCTCTTGCCCTATTTCACCGGCAAGCTCATCAACTTTTTGCTGATTTAATACTTTCGTCATTATGATTTTCTTATTGTTTGGTGATTACTGCTTCGCATTCCACGTTTGCAACTTACGGTATATCGTCGATGGACTGACATCTAAGAAACCGGCCGCGCGGGGAATGTTGCCGTCACACGCTTTTATGGCCTGTTCGATAGCCGTCTTCTCAGTGATCCACAATGGGAAAATATCTTTTACCGTGATGTCTTCGTTCTGCTTCTCTTTCAAGCGCAAGCTGTTTTCAATCGGTTGGTTCAATGGTGGTGGAAGCATGTTGAGAGTAATCTCTTTGCCGTTATTCAATACCACCACGTTCCGTAATACGTTTTGTAGCTGACGAACGTTACCCGGCCACTCATATTGATTAAAGCGATCAAGCACTTCCTGAGCAAAACGCACAAACGCCTTACCTTCCTCAACCGACATGTAACCTAGTAACGAGTACGCAATCTCGATGACATCTTCACCGCGCTCGCGCAATGGCGGCAGGTGCAATGGAATCACGTATAAACGATAGTATAAATCTTCTCTAAAGCGACCTTCTTGTACTTCTTTCCAAGGGTCACGGTTGGTTGCACATACGAAACGAACATCGACACTCTTCATCTTCGAAGAGCCCACTTTTTGAAAAGTACCGGTTTGGATAAAGCGCAGCAGCTTGGTTTGCAGCTCTAAGTCCATTTCGCACAACTCATCAAGGAATAGTGTTCCGCCATCAGCAAGTTCAGCGGCACCTTGACGATCAGTTGCAGCACCGGTAAAGGCGCCTTTAACGTGGCCAAATAGCTCACTTTCAATTAGATCTTTAGGGATAGCCGCACAGTTAATCGCGATGAAAGGCTTGTCACCACGCTTGCTCGCCGCATGAATAGCTTCTGCACATACCTCTTTACCCGTACCACTTTCACCCGTGATGAAAATACTGGCTTTACTCGATGCTGCAGAGTCGATAGTTCGGTAAACCTGCTGCATGGTTTGGCTACTACCAATGAAGCCTTGGTAATTTTGGTTTCCCGGATGTTCCGAGCTATTTTTAAGTTTGGTGGCTTTACGGATCGCGTTGTTCACCGTAATACGGAGTCGGTCGGCTTCACACGGCTTGATAAGGAAATCTTGAGAACCATGACGCATGGCTTCTACGGCGGTATCGATAGAACCGTGAGCCGTCATGAAGATAACCGGAACTTCAGGGTATTTTTGTTTTACAGCAAATAGCACGTCCATACCCGTCATGTCAGGCAGACGTAGATCTAATAAAATAAGGTCTGGGATTCGATGATTCAAACTCTCGATTGCATCGCGGCCAGTGCCGACAATGTTGATATCAATTTCGAGCGGTGTAAGATACGAGCGATATAAAGCTGCTACCGAAGCGGTATCCTCGACCATCAACAAATACTTCGATTTGTTATCTAGCGTTTTTGATTGCATATCCTAGCCATTTATAATTTGCATTTCTTATTATAGTCGCATTCCGCTTTGCATTATGCAAATTAGCCACAATATTTGTAGTGTGTTTTTTTACTTACTTCAAATAATCAATGTTTTATCTATCTGGCACGAACGATGCAACTGTATAAATGACCTTCGGGTCACCTAGCCAACTGACGTTGTTAGTGGACCGAGTGTTCACAAACGTAAGCCAGTAGAACATTTACTACTGGCTGTTTTTTTGCCTGAAACACTCTCAATTCTTGTATTGAGGGGAACAATTCTTCGAATGAAAAGTGAGATTAGCTGTTGGTAATAAACTGCTTTCTTAGCTGCTCAATTTCATCACGCTTCTGTGCGGCCAATTCAAATTCTAGGTTCTGAGCATGCTGATACATCGCAGTTTCTAGCTTGCTGATCTCTTTATCAAGCTGTTGCGGTGTAAGTACTGCATAACTTTCAGAAGGCTCTGCAACCTTAGATAGAGGAACTTGCTTCGATTGGCGCTGCTGCTTCGACTTGGTTAGATCACCTAGCTCCATAATGTCTTTGATATTACGTTTCAACGCTTGCGGCGTGATGCCTTGCTCTTCATTGTAGGCTTGCTGCTTCTCGCGACGACGATCGGTTTCATCAATCGCTTTTCTCATCGACTTAGTAATCGAATCACCATAAAGGATCGCTCGACCTTCCAAGTTACGCGCAGCACGACCAATGGTTTGAATCAGAGAACGCTCAGAACGTAAGAAACCCTCTTTATCAGCATCAAGAATCGCCACCAGCGATACTTCCGGCATATCCAGACCTTCTCGAAGTAAGTTAATGCCCACTAACACGTCGAACTCGCCCAAACGTAGGTCTCGAATGATCTCTACACGCTCCACGGTATCGATATCTGAGTGCAAGTAACGAACCTTAACACCATGCTCACTAAGGTATTCGGTTAAGTCTTCTGCCATTCGTTTAGTCAACGTAGTGACCAATACGCGCTCTTCTTTCACTGAACGGATTCTGATTTCAGACAGCAAGTCATCCACCTGAGTCGCGACAGGTCTTACTTCGATGATTGGGTCTAACAGACCAGTAGGACGCACCACTTGATCAGCAATCTCACCATCTGATTTCTCAATCTCATAATTACCCGGCGTGGCCGACACAAAAATGGTTTGTGGCGCGATCGATTCGAACTCTTCAAATTTCATCGGACGGTTATCCAACGCAGAAGGCAACCTAAAGCCAAACTCAACCAAAGTTTCTTTACGAGAGCGGTCACCTTTATACATGGCGCCAATTTGCGGCACAGTTACATGTGACTCATCGATGATCAGCAAACCATCATCAGGCAGGTAATCAAATAACGTTGGAGGCGCTTCCCCTTCCGCACGGCCGCTCAAGTATCGTGAATAGTTTTCGATACCGGAACAGAAACCCAACTCCGTCATCATCTCGATATCAAACTGAGTTCTTTGAGAAATACGCTGTTCTTCGAGAAGCTTGTTGTTGTCTTTTAAATATTGAGCCCTATCGCGCAACTCATCCTTAATCTTCTCAATCGCCTCAAGGATCTTCTCTCTTGGGGTGACATAGTGAGTTTTTGGATAAACGGTAAAACGCGGTAAGTCTCTTTGTTTCACCGCACCAGTCAGAGGATCAAAAATACTAATACAGTCCACTTCGTCATCGAACATTTCAATTCGAACCGCATCTTGGTCAGATTCTGCTGGGAAGATATCAATCACCTCACCACGAACACGGAACTGACCACGTTCAAATGCGACATCGTTTCTCGAATATTGCAGCTCAGCCAAGCGGCGTAGGATGTCTCGCTGATCCATCACCTCACCACGACTCAAATGAAGCATCATCTTCAAATAAGACTTAGGATCACCAAGACCGTAGATAGCCGATACAGACGCAACAATAATGGCATCTTTTCTTTCTAACAAAGCTTTGGTAGCTGAAAGTCTCATTTGCTCAATATGAGCATTTATCGACGCATCTTTCTCGATAAAGGTATCCGTGGTTGGAACGTAGGCTTCCGGTTGGTAATAATCGTAGTAAGAAACAAAGTACTCAACGGAGTTATTCGGAAAGAAAGATTTCATCTCGCCATAAAGTTGAGCTGCCAACGTTTTGTTAGGCGCTAACAAGATTGCTGGTCTTTGAGATTGAGAAATGACGTTGGCAAGAGTAAAGGTTTTACCAGAGCCCGTTACCCCTAATAGAGTTTGATGTGCCAAACCAGAATCTAATCCATCTAGTAATCTGGTTATCGCTGTCGGCTGGTCACCGGACGGGCTATAGTCCGATACCAAGTCAAAGAGTTTACTCATAGGTCGCCATTTCCATACTGTTTTTATAATCAGGTCATTGTCACTCTAGGAGGAGTGTAGTTGCAACTATTATCTAGAGAAATGCTTCTTAAGATTAGATATCAGTGATAGCTTTTACTTTTAGAACTTGGTATTATCCGTGCCCTTGCAAGATCTCTTCAGCTAAATCACTCAATTTTTAATCCACTACTTTTCCCCAAAAAATCTAAAAATAGCACTTGTTTTACTGTATATTTTATAATCGTCAAAAGTTATACAATAGTGATATTTTGATACAAATCTTTTAAATACATTACCTTACCTCAAATTTTTATATTCCCAGATTTATCCCAATTATTGTTGTTAAAGTTTCACACACACACTTATCCACAATTTTGGTGGATAACTAAAGAAAGGCTAAATCCGGTAAGGCGTCCAAGAAAGTAAAGTTTTTTATATTATTTTTTTCTGCTATTTTTTATTGACAGAAATTCGGACTATTATTAGAATTCGCGTCGCTAACAAGCAATTCCCCTTTAGTTCAGTTGGT
>NZ_AJZM02000066.1 GCF_000272405.2 Vibrio tasmaniensis 1F-187 | reverse complement strand
GCTACCTATAGGTAGCGGTTTATTATGACTCAAAAAGCCTTATTACTTACGACGACGCCACATTGCTAAGCCAAACAATGACATCAGTGCACCGAAACCAAACGAACCTCCGACTTTAAGCTCAAGAACTGCCGGATCATGATCCGATGAACGGAAGTGATCTTGGTACTTCGGCAAATCACCTTTGTACTCTTCGTTGTAATCAAGCAGCTTCGATTCACCGCCATTGATGTGCCAGTCAGTCGCATCCACCACCATGTCTTTCAGGCTGTCGCTGATCAACAGATGATCCAAAGCGCCAACTTCGTCATTGTATGAGTAGCTCCAACTGTCTGGGTGCTTTTGAGCCACGGCATTAATGTAGCCGTAGTTCTTAGTAATCACCGCACCGTTATCACCAAACTGCTCGACACCGTCAATGTAGGTGTTACGCGCCGCTTTGATTTGCTTACCGTATTTCTCTTCAGAGTAATCCGTCAGTACCAGCATTGGGTCTTCCATGCCGTACGAGTTCATATCACCCAGAATCACTTTATGGCCTTTGATGCCGTCTAGCGCTTCACCCAATGCAACCGCAGCTGCAACACGGAAGTTCTCACATGAACCTTGCTTGTCGGCATCAACGCCACCTTGACCGCCCTGTTCGACAGGGGCTGCATCTTCCCAACACTTAGAACCTTTCGATTTAAAGTGGTTAATCGCAACGGTCAGTTTCTCTTTAGTGCCTTTGACTTTAAAAGTTGGCGCCAATGAGTCACGTTGGTAGTTCTTACCGTCTTCAATCACCTTGCCAGAATCGTCTAACACTTCTGGTGCTTGTTGGCTTGGCATCGCGATAACACGGCTGTCTTTAAGCTTAACCACTTTCTTACGGTAGATAACACCTGTTGTAATGACGTCAGTACCAATCGAGTCCATCTCGTCGGTTGCGCCATCTTCGTTAGAGTCCACGGCCACAAAGGTATAACGGTCTTTCTTACGCTCAATGCGATCATTCAGTTGGTTTACAAGCTGCTGAATGGCAGAGCCTTCACCAAAACCGTTGTTCTCAATTTCCATCAAACCAATGATGTCGGCATCTAGACGAAGAATCGCGTTCACAATCTTCTCTTGCTGCATCTCAAACTCAGTGATGGTGTTCGCGCCACGGTTGTTGCCGTGTTGGTTCGCGTCACCGCCAAATGGAGAGTTAAAGTAGTTCAATACGTTGAAGGTCGCGATACGTAGATCACCTTCATCCATATCAGGCTTGTCAGTACGTGGGTCATTACGTACAAAGTTCTCAGCCGAGATCTGGTTGGTTGTCACTAAGCGATACTCGCCGTAGCTGTAAGTCAGCACGCCTTCTAGGCCAACAATGGTGTCATCAATACGGATGTAGTCTTCTGTTGAACCATCTTGGTCAATATCGGTACGGCCAAAGTCTGGATAGAAAGGAACCTGTCCGTCACCGGCTTTTTGATCAGTTTCAACAAAAAGACGACGATCTGCGTTATCTTTAGTTTGCTGTTTCGCATCTTCAGAGCCAGCTGCAGATAACTGGTTCGGCTGCATGTTAATACGCTCATGTGCCAGTACCATGTTGTTACGACGACCTGCGTAGTCATAACCAAAGGTACGCGTTACACGCATATCAAGCGCTTCGGTTGTTTTCACCAACATGCCTTCATGGCGTTCAAGCGTTACAGCGAAGTTCTCGTCACTGTCTAAGGCTTCAATTGCTGTCGCTTCAGGCGCTTGTTGCTCGCCCTGCTTAAGCCATTGGTTGTTTTCAACTTTAAGCTGAGTATGACTGTAATACTCTTGAACCTTACCTTTCACACACACTACATCGCCCGCAGCCAGTTCTGAACTCGATTGATTGGTGTGAATAAATAGGCCTTCAGAAGTGCTTGAATTGAAGTCGTCATCAAGCGCTTGCAGGTAGAAACCTTTGGTTATGCCAGTAGTGACTGCACTTACCACACCTTTGACGAAGTATTCATCGTCAGTGATGTATGGATAGCCATCAATGAACGGTGATGTTGCGCCTTCACCTTGGATCTCTTGAATAGTCGTGAATACAGGAGCAGAGCCATCTTGTGTACAGGCAAACGCGTCAGGCAACTCTACATTGTCTAGTGAACCTAGCCCTTCAATACTGTCCTTAGGTAACGATACCCATTGCGAAGCATCAAACGTCGCAGAAGGTGTTTGTTTAGCACGAACCAAAGTAACATCTTTACCCCAGTCCACATCGCCCATCAAACCGACAACATCGTGCACCGAACCATCTGAATTCAAGATAGCCAGCGGGTCGTCACCATTGTGATTAGCAATCGACGCGTTAAGAATATCAGCCGCCACTTTAATTTCGTCACTTGCACTGGTGTGCGCAACCACAAGAACTTCACCGGGCGCTAAAATGTGGCCGTCTAAAGGTAAAGTGGCACCCCATGCTCCGTTACCATTCGCAGACTTCGCCAACGAGTAACCATCTAAATTAATGCTGCTATCGCCGTTATTGGCAATCTCAACCGCTTTGTTATAGCTGCCGCCTTCCACATATTGTGAAATAAACAAATCAGCGTGTGCGCTTGTGGTTAGCAAGCTACCAATTGCCACTGCTAGCAATGAAGGTTTGTGTAAAAGAGCCATCCGTTTCACCTGAGTTCATCGATTTATAGTTACTGCCATCTAAGGGCAGTCATGTATTTTGTGGTAACTATCCGGTTTATTTATGTAAGGAATAAGTCAGTTAGCAAGAAAATGAGGAACTTATCACTTTGGAATCATCAATTGTTTGGCACGTTTTATATTTCCAACATATATAGAAACAAGAGTGACTTTATAAAGCTTGAGGATACCAAATAAGATCACCTGCACAGCATTAGTATGATGAATGTGTTAGCTAGATAATGCTTAAATTATCAATTCAAACAAGAGATTTACTGGGAAGGTAAATGGAGCGGGCAATAAAAAGCCCAAAGTAAACAGAGTCTACTTTGGGCTGAAATGTTTAAACGAGTCGTTTTAGTTCACCCTATGGGCGAGTAACAAAACCTACTGCTTCGTATGCTTTTTTCAGTGTTACTGCAGCACGCTCAGAGGCTTTTTCAGCACCGGCTTTCATTACTGCGTCCATGTAAGCACGGTCAGCACGGATACGGTGGTATTCAGCTTGAATTGGCTCAAGCATCTCAACCAGTGCAGCGCCGACATCTTTCTTAAACGGACCGTACATTTCAACGCCTTGGTACTGCGCTTCGATCTCTTCAAACGTTTTACCCGTCGCAGCTGAATAAAGACCCATTAAGTTAGAGATACCCGCTTTATTTTCCCAATCGTGGGCAATACGTGGTGGCGTTTCTGCATCGGTTTGCGCTTTGTTGATCTTCTTGATGATCGACTTAGGCTCTTCTAGCAGAGTAATCACGTTCTTACGGTTGTCATCCGACTTAGACATCTTCTTCGTCGCATCTTGCAGGCTCATTACACGTGCATTCACTGTTGGAATGTAAGGTTCAGGTACTTGGAAGATTGGCGTTTCAGGACCGTAGATGTTGTTAAAGCGAGTTGCGATATCACGCGCCAACTCTAAGTGCTGTTTCTGGTCGCTACCTACAGGTACTTGGTGAGCGCCGTAAAGCAGAATGTCTGCAGCCATCAACACCGGGTAGTCGTATAAACCTACGTTTACATCATTTGAGTGACGCGCAGACTTATCTTTAAACTGAGTCATACGGCTCAGTTCACCCATTTGCGTGTAACAGTTAAGAAGCCAACCAAGTTGAGCATGCTCTGGTACGTGTGACTGAACAAATAGCGTGCTCTTCTTTGGATCAACACCGACAGCAAGACAGATTGCTAATGCGTCTAGAGTCGCTTCGTGCAGTGCTTTCGGATCTTGGCGAACCGTAATTGCGTGAAGGTCTACAACACAGTATTGGCAATCGTAATCATCTTGCATCTGTTGCCATTGACGTAGAGCACCCAAGTAGTTACCGATACTTAGTTCACCAGATGGTTGAACACCACTCAATACGATGGGCTTGCTCATGGTTTTAATTCCTTTGCTTGTAGCTAAGCTCGTTAACTTAGTTTCTTAACCTAGTATCTGAAAAACTTAGCTTCTTAACTTTAAAATAGAAAGCCGCACAGCTCTTTCTGCGCGGCTTATCCAGTGTACTCATTGATAAGTATTTTGCTAGTGGGTTAGCTAACTTTTGTCCGCTTTATGCTGAAACTAGAACAACATCGAGTAATTGCGCAATGTTGTCTGCGACATAGTCAGGGTTAGAGGCAGAGATAGATTCACCGTGATTGTAGCCATAAGTCAGACCAAACGAGTGACAACCTGCATTCTTCGCGGCTTTAATGTCGTTGCTTGAGTCACCAACCATCAACATCTCTTCTGCTTTCACATTGTGCTTTTCTAGCAGCCAGTTCAGCGCGACTGGGTTCGGTTTTTTCTCAGGGAAAGAGTCACCGCCAAGTACATCGACAAAGTACTTATCAATACCGTGTTGCGCGAGAACGTCTGGCACAAACTTCGATGGTTTGTTAGTGACCAATGCCATAGTAAAGCCCGCTTTGTGCAGCTCTGCCAACGTCTCTTTTACTGATGGGTAGAGATGGCTGAGCTTGTGGCCGCCCTGCTCGTAGAAATCATCAAACAAGATACGTGCTTTTTTCAGCAGCTCTGGTTCTAAGTTCGGATCCACGGTTAAGTCACGACTTAATGAGCGACCGATAAGCACGTCAGCACCATTACCAACATAGTCACGAACTTGTTCTTCACTCACAGAAGGGAATCCCAACTCCTGACAAGCTTGGTCCGCAGCGACAGCCAAATCAGGAACGCTATCTAACAAGGTTCCATCCAAATCAAAGGCAATCAGTTTTATTGAGCTTAATGACATCTTACTTTCCTATTTATTATGTTCGCCTTATGAGTTGAGCTCCAAGACGTAAAAAAGGGGCCAATTAGCCCCTTAATATTCAATCTATCTGTAGTTTTACGATTATGCGTTTACTTTTGCAAGCTCTGCACGCATCTCATCAATCACTTCTTTGTAATCTGGTTGATTGAAGATAGCGGAACCTGCAACAAACATGTCTGCGCCCGCTTCTGCGATTTCACGGATATTATCTACCTTCACGCCGCCATCAATTTCAAGACGGATATCACGGCCTGATTCGTCAATAAGTTTACGAACTGCGCGCAGCTTATCAAGAGTGTGAGGAATGAAAGATTGACCACCGAAGCCTGGGTTCACCGACATTAGTAGAATCATATCGACTTTATCTAAGATGTAATCAAGGCAAGAAAGTGGCGTGGCTGGGTTAAGTACGACACCCGCTTTACAGCCGTGTTCTTTGATTAACTGTAGAGTGCGGTCAACGTGCTCAGACGCTTCAACGTGGAAGGTAATCATTGATGCGCCGGCTTTAGCAAACTCAGGTACGATGCTGTCTACTGGCTTAACCATTAGGTGAACATCGATAGGAGCTGTGATGCCGTAGTCTCGCAATGCTTTACAGATCGGTGCACCAAAAGTCAGGTTAGGTACGTAGTGGTTATCCATCACATCGAAGTGCACAACGTCGGCACCGGCTGCGAGTACTTTTTCAACGTCTTCACCAAGACGAGCAAAATCTGCAGACAAAATCGATGGAGCGATTAGAAAATCTTTCATACCAAACCTCTTAAGAGTGAGTAAATTGCGAATATCACCGCCTTGTGACCTCTCATACACAAGTACAAGACTCAATCCCAAGACTATTTGGTGTGCAATTCTACCTAAGCACCTAAGCAGATCCTAGCAGTTCGAAAGATTAGTTTAAGAAAGTACCCGTGGGTCACTCAATTTAATGAGTTCGAGGATTATGCTGACTACGACAATTCTGTTGAAGCGGGTTGCTGGTTTTTCTCTTTATGGAAAAGCGCCAGTAACTCATCAACTTTATTGCGCCCTGCGCCATTACGGCTAATGGTGCGCTTCACCTTTACCACGTTCAGTTCCGCACCATGGTATAAACGACGCGTTAAGGTGGTGTCATGGTTTGAAATCAAGACAGGAATATCGCGTTCCATCGCTGCTTTTTCAGCGACATCCGCCAGTGCAGCTTGGTCATCTAAGCTAAAACCATTACCTGCGTAAGAGGTAAAGTTAGCCGTGTTCGACAGCGGTGCGTATGGAGGATCACAGTAAACCACGCAGCCTTTACGCGCGCGGCTAAAAGTTTCATGGTATCCCTCACAGACGAAGGTGGCTTTTTTCGCTTTCTCAGCAAAAAACTCTAGCTCGGCTTCAGGGAAATAAGGTTTTTTATAAGAACCAAACGGAACGTTAAAACCGCCCTTCTTGTTGTAACGACACAAGCCATTGAAGCCAAATCGGTTCATGTACAAGAAAGCTAACGAGCGATACATAACGTTATCTGTACCATTGAACTCAGCGCGAACATCTAAGAACACTTCTCTACGGTTATTCTCCGGACAGAACCAACGCTTCGCTTCAGTGATATAGGTTTCAGGATCGGCTTTAAGTAGATTGTATAGGTTGATAAGATCAGGATTAATATCTGCAAGTAGGTACTGTTCAAAATCAGTATTCAGAAATACTGATCCGGCACCGACAAACGGTTCTACCAATTTACGAGCAGGTGGCAGGTGACGTTGGATGTCTTCAACTAGGCCATATTTACCACCAGCCCATTTTAGAAAGGCACGCTGCTTTTTCATTTACTGCTCTATCTATCAACTCAAAAATAAGGCTGCGGAATGTAACATATTTTGAGGCTAAGCTCAGGGTTATTTCGCACGTTCTATCTCTCGATGCACTTGATTCATCGATTTTGCCCAAGGTTCCAACTGTTGAAGTGGTTTTGATAACGCACTTGCCGCATCTCGCGCCACTTGAATCGTTGGGTAATCTTGATAAGTGATAATAAACCACTTGGTGTCGTTACGAAGTGTTGGGTAAATACGAACCTTATTCTCAAGCTCATACTCTTCAATGAAAGATTGTACATCTTCCAATGATGTCATCGCACTCAACTGCAGGGTATAAGCGCGCGGCGAGATAGCTTGTAGCTCTTCGCGTGCAAATGAGAATGTGATTTTTTTTGTCGGAGGTGCTGATTGTGTTAGCTCTGAACCTTCATTCGTTGCCGGCAATGACTCACGTTCCACAACATCAGGCTGCGGGATAACGACTGCATCTGTCTTTTCTTCAACTACAGCTTCAATTGCACTGGTATCAACACTCTCAGGTTTATCATCAAGCAAAGCATCGACCACATCAGAGGTGATCACCACACGTTGCTGATCTTGTTCTACCTGACCAACACTGGCTGTCTCTTCAACCACGACCGGCGGCAGAGAAGAGCTGTCATCGTCAGCACCTTGATAACTCATATCAACTTCGGCTTCAGAATCGACAGTTCCGTCGATTGTGGCTTGCTCAGTTGCATTTTCCACTTCCAACGTTGGAATAACTGTCTGCTCAATAGGGGCGATAATAGATTGCGCTTTATCGTCAGGCGTTGGTTGATTAAACATCCACCAGTAACCGCCGCCGATAACAAGCAACAACAACGCCACCACAATCGCAATATTGATAGGTGAACCAATGATTGAGCGAATAATAATCCTTTTTTCCACTTTCAATTCTCCTAAGGCCATTAGCTCACCGGGCAAAGGTTGCGCTTTTTTAAATGCATTTCGCACCCGAGATTCTGACTCATCATCGACATATCGAATCACCAGTGACTCAAAGAAATGTTCAGCTTCTGGTTGCGAAAGATCATCGATCTCAAGGGCGATAGGTTTGTGCGGCTGACCGTAACTAAGTCGTGTTAATAGCGTGTCTAGGTGACCAGTTTGCGAGAACAGAACGATATTAATCGTCCATTGAGGGTTTGATTGAGATTCAAGTACCAACATCCATAATTCTGATACCAGTAGCTCAGACAATCGGTGGGCGTCATCAATGACAATAAGCACATTACACGTATCTCCATCCAGTAACCTAGCAAGGCTATCAGATAAAGAATCATGTTGATTAAAGAGTGGGTCAGAAACAATCTGACTAAGAATAAGTGCGCGGCGCTGTTGATCGTCTTGGCTTGGGTGACAAAGCAGTAAACACTGATTTTTTTCTGTCGACCATGCTTCAAGATAACGCTGAGCTAACCAAGATCGGCCAGAACCCGTTTTACCAGCAACATTTACAAAGTTTGAACCAAAGTTAGTTAAAAGCTGTAAACGCTCTAGCAACTCAACTTGAGACTCTAACTCCAATACTCTTAAATCATGAGCCAAACTCATTGGGGATCCCTACTGATAAGTTCGATCTGTAAAGCGCTTCAGTTGCCTAACTTTTAGCTAGGCAACCTCACAACCGAATTTAAAGAGTACGGCAGAAATCAATCGCTTGTTTAATGATGTCTTGAGGTACATCAGCAACCACTTCAGCAGTACCAATACTTGTTGGTAATACCAGACGCAACTGACCAGACAGCACTTTTTTATCGCGCATCATGTGCTTCATAAAGTCTTCAAAAGACATGCTTTCTGGCGTATGGATTGGTAGTTTCGCATTCTTGAGTATAGAAATAATTCGCTCAAGTTGCTGCTGAGAAATCAGTCCCTGTAATTGGGCGGTTTTTGCTGCCATTACAGTGCCTGACGACACAGCTTCACCATGTAGCCAATTACCATAGCCTAGTTCTGCTTCAATCGCATGACCAAATGTATGACCTAGGTTCAATAACGCTCTGATTCCTGACTCTTTTTCATCGATAGCAACCACTTCAGCCTTAATTGCACAACAACGAGCAATCGCGGTAATCAGTGCGTCTTCATCAAGTTGATACAGTTTCTCTAGATTCTGTTCCAACCAGCCAAAAAAGGCTTCATCGTAAATGATGCCGTATTTGATCACCTCAGCCATACCCGCTGCAAACTCACGCTCTGGAAGCGTTGATAGGCAGTTAGTATCGATGATGACAGATTTTGGTTGGTAAAAAGCGCCGATCATATTCTTGCCAAGGGGATGGTTCACTGCAGTTTTACCACCTACAGAGGAGTCCACTTGAGAAAGAAGGGTCGTCGGGATTTGAATGAAATCAATACCGCGCTGGTAGCAAGAGGCAGCAAAACCGACCAAATCACCGATAACACCACCACCCAAAGCAATCACCACCACATCGCGGCTGGAATTT
>NZ_AJZM02000065.1 GCF_000272405.2 Vibrio tasmaniensis 1F-187 | reverse complement strand
CAATGATCCTTTTAACCGGTCATGACTTTCCCCAACAAAAAAGCCTCCTGTATGGGAGGCTTTTTTGTATCTAAATATCGGTGAAGATTAAGTGCCGTTATGGTCAAATCAAGAAATGGATAAGAATGATGCGAAGCAGATCTATAAGACCAATCACAGCAATCCAAGCTAGTTTTTGGGAGGGCATATTAAGTAGTTTTTCTAACATTTTCCTATTTCCTTTTTTGCGTAGGTACATTCCATTATCCATGCCTTTTTCAAACTGCAAGCCCTTACCGAACAGGACTGAAAACGAATGGAACACATCTACAAATCGGTGCTAACGCAATGAGAAATAAGATTTAAAATCACTAACTACGAAAACAACCACACAGCACTTCTAACCCCCTCACATTAGTAATAATCAGATTGAAGCCACCTCGATTACATAACAGCATAACGAAGAACGACTCCCAATCGGGAGCC
>NZ_AJZM02000064.1 GCF_000272405.2 Vibrio tasmaniensis 1F-187 | reverse complement strand
CATTAAGCCATTAAGCCATTAAGCATATGCTAACTATATTCATATAGAACAATCAAGATAAATCCGGTTTTCGCTAGCGGATACATTAGTATAATTTCGTTTTAAGCAATTGATAAATAAATAACTTAAATAACCCAACTAACGTACATCGCACCGTTAAATCGACATGTAGTAACCTTTGTATTTCGTGACCAACAAAAATTAACTTAGCGGGCTAACACGACAACACACCCCCCAATTAAATAAAATAGCCGAACTTTATTCGCTCGGCTTTCTCTGGAAGGTTTATTAAAGTGATTATAAAATCTCGTCGGCAACCTCTTTTGCGTTCCGACATTTAATCAACTTGCGTGTAAACACCTTACGCTCAAACGTTTTACTCAGTTTCTCTGCTACATCTTTTAGGTGAGATGGCTTTAAACCCAACGACAGAAACGCACTCTCCTCGCTAAAACCTTCTAAATGTTTTCCCGTCACTTGCTCATAAGCTTCGATAATCGACCCAAATTCTGATGTCGTTAACGTCGTTTTAGCGTTGTTCGGTTTCTCATTGTTCTGAGTAACAGAAGCTGAAGCGAGTTGTGGAGAGCTCACCGTCTGAGTCATTGAACGAACCAACTCTTCTCGCGCTTGAATCCGGTCAAACTTTCCATTTCGAGAGAGAGGCAGTTTATCCAATTCAAGTAACTGAGAAGGTACATGGGAGTTTGGTAAGCATTGCTGTGCAAAGTCACGAATAGCAGCAGCATTAGCGACTTGGCCATCCGCCACTTTATAGATCGCACCTAACGCTACGTCTCCATTACGTTCGGTATAGTCGACAATCAAAACTTGCTCAATCAGTGGGCAGCGATTTAACTCTTTCTCAATATCGGGTAACGACACACGGACGCCCCTAACCTTCACATAGCCATTAACCCGACCAGCAAAAATAATGGTGCCATCTTCACGATAATAGCCTAGATCACCGGTTCTAAACGCTCTGACCTCACTACCTAGAGCATCAATTATCGTCACAAAATCAGTTTGTGTAAGCTCTCCATCAGATAAATACCCTGACGCAAGGTTTACTCCTACTGTCATGATCCGACCTGCTACTCCTTGTGGAACATGTTTACCCAATCCATCCATAATAAAGTACTGATTTGCAGGGAAAGGCCTGCCATAAGGAATAACCGATTTGTCTTCGTCGGTAACAAAGTGCCAGATACTCCATATCGTGGTTTCGGTAGGACCACCAATTGAGACAAGGCGAATATCTTGCTCCAGCGCTCTAAGTTCATCAATCGTTTTAGGTTTAACGTAATCCCCCCCTTGGCAAACTAAGCGTAGAGATTTGAGTTTTTCACCCTGCATACAAGACAACAACATTTCCATCAATGCCGGAACTGACTGCCAAATAGTAATACGGTGCTTCTCAACCAATTGATTCCAACGAATCGCGTCTTTTTCTTCACCAGCCTCTGGTAATACAATGGTTGCCCCGCAAGTAAACGAAGCATAAATATCAAACACAGAGAGATCATGATGGAACGGCGTTACGCACATCAACACATCTTCAGACGTTATTTGCCAAGCTTTACACGTTTCCCCGATGACATTGGAAGTTGCTCTGCTGTTCACTACAACGCATTTAGGTTTACCTGTTGTTCCCGATGTATACAGATAATAAGCACCATGCTCACTTTGACTAAGCACCTCTAAGTCCGTATTGGAGAGTGATGGATAAGCCTGCTCAACAGGTTGCAATAGTGCTTGATAGAGCACTGAATTTTTACGCTGTGACGTTTGGTTAGTTACCACTAAATTGGCATTGCAATTACTCAGTAGGTAATCCAAACGCTCTTCTGGTGATGAAGCATCGATAGGCACCCATATAATCCCTGATAATGAACAGGCAATCGTCATCACTAAATGCTCAGGGCTCTTTGGCAAACAGATGGCCAACACATCACCTTGCTTCAAGCCAAGGTGAGCAATATGCTGCATCACCTTATGGACGTCCTCCCCAAATGCCTTGTAGCTGATATGCCGTTCACCACAAATGACCGCGATATCATCACTCGCATTTTCCGCAAGATTACGCGCTATCTTGGATAAGAACTTGGAGCATTCAAACTCTTTTACATCACAGTTCAATTTATAGTGTTCAAGGTTGAGTACCTTATGTGAAGGGATGTCAAAATCATGGGTCTCACATACGGTCTCAATGTGACGCTCTATCGATTCAAGTATGGAGACAACCACTCGTTTATCTAGTGCGTCAACCGCATAGTCAAAACTCAATACTAGATTTCGCCTTTCATCAAAATTAAGGCGGATATCTAACGCGACTTGAGGGGTTTGGGTTATACCATCAAAGAAGACGAGTTCATCGTCATCGGATAATGCATCCCAAGTTAGACCATTCGTCACTACAACAGGTAAAGCCAATGAACTGGTTCGCGAAGTCATTAACTGACGATTGATATCAACACCAGAAAAGTCGAGATGATCAAGCGCCTCAAACATATCATTTTGCATACCCTGTGCTCGCTCTAGCAAGCTGCCTTTATTCTTTCGGTACTCCAAAATCACGAACGTCGAACCATTACCAAGAGGTTGATCGCTTTGTGGGATCGCTACCGGAAAACCAACTCTCATCTCTTGTTCTGTCGTCCAATACGACATCCCTTCAAGAACAAGAGCAGAAAGTGCTGAGTTCAAAAACAAGCTGTTGGCTGCACTCGCCATCGTTAACTGAGTTAATGCAGTTTTGTCTATAACAATGCTTTCTCGCTGGTAACGCGAAGCCTTTATATGATCCAATCGCTGTTTCCATGGAAGTGAAGGTGGCGCGCACTCTGGGTCAAGCTTACTTTGCCAGAACGACATATCTGCCTCCCTTTTGGCAGTGTCATGTTCACTATCAAAGTGATTGGTCTCAGCGCTGTTAGCACAGAGCTCATGCAAATGCCCGCTATTCTTTTTCAATAATTCAGAAAGAATCAGGGAGTGTGTTCTACCATCAACAATTAATGCATCAAAACTGGTAAAGACAATGGTCTGATAACCGATATCAGAGTCAGGCAATTGAATAACAGAAACACGCCATGGCGACTTCGACAGGTCGTGCATCGTGTGATTACTCACTTGACGAATTTTACCAACTCTCTCTAGCGCTTGCTCAATCGACAAGTGTCGAAAGTCATGGGAGTCAAAATTCAAAGTCACCTTAGACGACACCTGCTGAACAAGCTTGTTCTCATCGATGTGCATCCGTAACGCATCGTACTTTTTTACCAATGATTCGAGGCGAGACTCAACTAAGCTCGATTCTATTTTCCCTCGGTATTCCCGGAATTCATGCATCGCAGTGCCACCCATAGGGATATGAGTAGAGCGACCGAGTAGGTAAGATTTTTGTAGCTCTGTTAAAGGCTTTGGACAAGAGGTAACTAAGGGTAACGAAGGACATGCATAACCTAACTGAGCGAGCGTACTTTCCAAAGAGTTATGTATGCTATTAGGTTCATCAGCTAAAGATTGAACAATCGCAATAAACTTGTTAAACAAGGTATCGACAAAGCCTTTAGGGAACACGTCCATTCGCACATCCCAATTGACAAAAATACCTTCGTACGCAGGCGCGATTTGTGCATCTAATGTAACCTGAGCACCTTGAGAGATTATCCAGTTCATTTTTCCGAAGACTTTTGTGACTGCCTCAGAGAATAAATCATCACCTTCAACATCCATTCCCGATGTAAATACGATAGGCGATGCTTGCACGGTCCCATAGTAACGCGATAAATCTCGCATCACCGTTACACCAGAATAGCTTTCATGGTTGAGTAATTGGTTCAGTTGATTGGCAGTACGACGACAATGATTAAGCGTTGATTCTTGAGCTTTCAAGCTAGCGCTGTAGATCAGCAAGTTCGAGAAATCACCTATCGTTGTCTCTGCATCGTTCGTATAGAAACCGCGGTGAAAAGTCGGCACATTCAATCGAAAATCAGGGCTGTTACAAGAGCTACCTACGGCTTGAGAGAAAAGCGTTAGAAAAAGTTGGGTTAAGGTTAAGTGGTGTTTCTTGGCTAACTCTTCGATCGAAGACCGTTGCTCTTGAGTCAACTGATGTGTGAACCGCTGACTGTGCCCATGCTGACGATCAATATCCCCATTAACATACGGAAACTCAGGTGCTCCAGCGATGTCTGGTAATCGTTGTTGCCACCATGTCTTATCAGACTGTCGTTTAGCTACGAGGTAATTGTCCGCAGCTTGTTTATCTAAATATTCAAAGAACGAATTCTTCTCTTGTGTCTCGTTGCCTTGATGTTCATCGCTATAGAGCTTAGCCAACTCTTCGACTAAGATTCGGAAGCTCTGTGCATCCACAGCAATCATGTCTACGTCTATATGCAAACGGCACTGCACTTTAGAATGACGTGTGATACCGATCTGCGCGGCCTGCCCATTGTCTAAATCCAGTTTCTGGTCAGTAATAGCAGTGCGCTTCTCTATTAAAAAGTCACGGGTAGCCGATGGTGAAAGGTGTTCAATATCATCAATGATAAGTTGATGAACAGAAGATAAAGGAGCGATGGTTTGTTGACCACCAGAAGTAACTTTCATCCGTAACATAGGATGATTGATGTACAACTTCCTCACCGCACTTGCCAATTTTTCTGAGTCGATATTTTCACCATCAAATTCAGCATAAATATGAGCCGCTACGCCTCCCATCGATTGGCCTGTTTGCCTACCGACATAATAAGCAGCCTGTACAGTCGTCAATTCTCTCATCTTCATTTCCACACTCATTCATCCATTTAATGTGCCACGAGGCTTATTAAACTAATGTAATACACCAGCTTAAGAATAAACTCAAACAAAAATGATAAGCGTTATCATTTTTGTTTAATACTGACTAATATGAGTTGATGTACTGATTGTATTGGGCATGATCTCACTACATCACCCAACAATAAGCTTGACAACACCTAGCTCCTATTTCAATAATCCTCAAAATCAAATGATAATAATTATCATTTATTGGAATTGAATGTTTTCCAAATCATACCTGGACCGCGCATTTGATGAAGCCATAACATCAAGGAACACTTGTTTTAGGAGGAAGGATGCAAGAGTTAGAGAAGCAACTTAATTCAACCACGATAGAGCCACTGCCGAGTGTGATTGATGTAACGAGTGAAATCACTCTAGACGAAAAAAGTGAACGATTTATCCGTGATAAAAGATTCGAAATCACAGAAATTTTAAATGGGAAAGATAACCGTCTGCTCGTTATCATTGGACCTTGCTCCATCCACGACCCAGAGGCTGCTTTAGAGTATGCTCGTAAGTTGGCCGAACTACAGAACAAATATCGTGACCAGCTCTTGATCGTCATGCGAACCTATTTTGAAAAACCACGAACCCGCGTCGGTTGGAAAGGGCTCATTGTCGATCCCGATTTAGACAATAGCCATAAGATGAGTAAGGGGCTGTTTGTCGCAAGAAAATTCTTAAAAGATGTTGTTGATCTAGAGCTTGCAACGGCAACCGAGTTTTTAGACACCACCGTGTACCCATATGTATCTGATTTAATTTGTTGGGGCGCTATTGGAGCAAGAACCACTGAGTCTCAAACACACAGACAAATGGCTTCAGGCATCCCGTGCCCTATTGGGTTTAAGAATGGAACGGATGGCAATGTAACGATCGCGATTGACGCAATTCACGCCGCGAAATCTCCTCACCTAGTTTATGTCTCTGGTTTTGGTAATACACCCATGTCTGCAATGACACATGGCAACCCTAACGGACATATCATTTTACGTGGCGGAAAACAGCCAAACTATACTAACGTACACGTCTGTGATGTAACAAAACAATTAGAATTAAACGGCCTTAACCCCCGAATCATCATTGATTGTAGTCATGGGAACAGTCTGAAAATTGCCAAAAATCAACTCAATGTAGCCAGAAACATTGCAGAGCAAATCATTTCAGGAGAGCAGTACATCGCCGGCGTTATGTCTGAAAGCTTCTTAGTCGGAGGGGCGCAAAATATAGATGCGACGCCACTAACCAGAGGTCAATCCATCACTGATGAATGTCTAAACTGGGAAGATACCGTTGCAATTCTCGATGTCTTTGCAAATGCAATGGTAGAGGCAACTCATAAGAAATTATCGACGGTCGCTTAACCTAAAATTTTATATGGCGCATGCGCGCCATATAACTCTATGATGTCTAGTTATCGAGCGTTGCACCACCATCAATCCGCAAGTCATGCATAGTGATATGATTAGCTGCATTAGACATCAGAAACAATATCGATTGAGCAATATCTTTGGGTTCAGCAATCTTGTTGAGCGGAATACCTAGACGAAACTGCGTTGCATCTCCGGCAATGACCTGCTCCTCACCATAACTCTCATTCCAAAGTTGCAATTGCATTTCTGTACGTGTAGACCCTGGGCTCACAATATTGCAACGAATCCCCAAAGGCGCGAGTTCAATACCAATGGATTTTACAAACATGTGTAACGCCGACTTAGATGCTGCATAAGCCCCCATATTTGCTCTAGGAGTATTGGCAGCATTCGAACCGACAACAACCATATTCCCCTTCCCCCGATCTTTCATACACTTAGATACCGCCTGCATTGTGGCTAGAGCACCAAACGAATTGACCATAAATGTGTTTTCTATCTGCTCGAATGACATATCACACAGCGCACCTAAATGAAGAATACCAGCACAACTCACTAAGTGGTCAAACTCACCGTACTCTGCTACCCAATGATAAATACTCTGTTTTACTAACTCAGGTTTTGACAGATCCAACGGTTCAACCCAGAGCTGATCTGGATACTTTCTCGCTAGAGATTCAGATTTAGTCGCGAGGAGTTGGCTATCAATATCCGTAGCGAGCACCTTAGCTCCCGAGTCCAACAAACTCTCTAACGTGCTAAAACCAATACCTTTTGCAGCACCCGTTAATAACACTAATTGTCCTTCAAGAAATCTTTCCATATACCTAAACAACCGAATAATAAACAATCAAAATTGCGACTTTTGTATGCATTTACATAAAACAAAAATCAAAGAATGTGAGCAGCCTTCAATAATGACGATTTACATCAAATAGAAATCATTATCATTAGCATTTAAATAAATGTAAATGTAATCTTACTGACCAAAATAAGCAACCCGATGAAGTGCATGACAAATGAGTTCCTTTAAGAACATCAATGTAAGTAATTGCACATCGTCATAACGATCTATACACAAAGAGGGACCTGTTATGAAACGTGAAGTCATTGGCTATTCAAAAATGGAAAGTGATCTGCTAGATAGAGAGCTATTGTCATCTCCATTTTTCTTCGCTTCTCCCAGTAATACGATGATGGGTAAAGGTATTGAAAATGAGTTCCACCAGCCTATTGCATTTTCAGAGCTAGCCGAGAAGGCGAACGAAATGCTCCAGGCGGCTAAAAAATCAGAAGCCGATAATCCAGTGCTATTTGGTGTCGTCCCATTTAACGAAGAAAACCCGACTAAATTTATTATCCCAGAGCAGTTATTCATCTCTAGTAGTACAAGATCCTTACACTCAAATCCGCTTTCTTCTGCCGATGCGCACGTCATTTCTTCCCCAAGCGGTAATCATTATAAGCAAGGGGTATCCGACCTTCTTGATATGTTTGCCAACACAGAGCTTTCAAAAGTGGTTCTTTCTCGGGCTATTGAAGTAGAAACAGACGCTGATATTCAGCAGCAAACTTTGCTTCGTAATCTGTTATCAATCAACTCGAAAGGCTATACGTTCGCAGCGAATATCAATGACAACCAAAAGCTAATGGGGGCGAGTCCAGAACTCCTTGTTGCAAAAAAAGGCAGTTATCTCACCTCTAACCCACTCGCAGGATCGCGCCCGCGTTCTGAACTGGACGAACAGAATCAAAGCTCAACAAATTCATTGCTCAATACCAACAAAGATCTGCACGAACATGGTCTAGTTGTAGAAGAAGTTGAGCGTGTGATGAGCAAGTATTGCCACAACCTGTACACACCTATGATTCCATCAGTCATAGAAACAAAAACCATGCTTCATCTCTCCACGGAACTAGAGGGTCAAGTCAGTAACCCTCACACTAATGTGTTGGAAGTCGCTGCTGAATTACACCCTACCCCTGCAGTTTGCGGTTATCCGCGACAGAAAGCGTATGAAGCTATCCGAAAATTGGAGCAATTCGACCGAGGGTATTTTACCGGTATGGTTGGTTGGTGTGATTCAAGAGGTAATGGGGAGTGGGTGGTGACGATCCGTTGTGCTGAGGTCCAAAAACGACAAATGAAAGTTTTTGCTGGAGCAGGTATTGTTGATGAATCACATCCACAAAGCGAACTGGATGAAACTGGTGCCAAAATGAACACCATCTTAACGGCAGCAGGTATCCAACTTAAAGATATGTTGACGGCATAGGTAGACTCATAATGTCGAATGAACATATGGATTATACAGATTGGCCAACACCCCAAGCTTCTTTGTATAGAGAGCTAGGTTATTGGCAAGACAGAACTCTTTTCGATCATTTTCAGCACTCAGTTGAGCGGTGTGGTAACAACATGGCTCTTATCTGTGGTGAGCGTCAATTTAGCTATTTACAAGCCGCAGAGAGAGTGTCTCAAATGGCTTCAGGTTTTCAGTCTTTAGGGTTAATGAAGGGCGACAATGTCGTATTACAAATGACAAACGTAGCCGAATTCTATTTCTGCTATTTTGCCTTGTTACAGAAAGGTATTCGACCCGTTTTAGCTCTTCCCGCTCATCGCTTCTCAGAAGTATCTTATTTTTGCCAACACGCCAAAGCCAAAGCTTACATTGTAGATGGGAAACATACTGGCTTTAATTACCAAGCCTTAGCTAAGCAAGTGTTAGATGAAAGTAATGAATTAGAACATATCATCGTTCGCTGTGATGCTACGGACTTGGCAGATCCAAGGTTCACATCGCTTGATGATTTCACGGGGCAACCCGATGATAAACAAGAAGCAGAAGCATCTGAACTGGCATTTTTCCAATTGTCAGGTGGAACAACCGGTACGCCAAAACTGATACCTCGAACCCACAATGACTATGCTTATAGCGTGATTGGCAGTAACACTATCTGTAAGTTTACTGAAAACACTCGCTACTTATGTGCGCTGCCGGTTGCACATAATTTCCCATTAAGTTCACCGGGAGCTTTAGGGGTCTTTTTCGCTGGAGGTACGGTTGTTCTTACGCATGACCCTACCCCAAAATCAGCGTTTAAACTAATTGAAGAGCATAAAATTACCGTATCGGGCTTAGTTCCCCCACTAGCACTGCTGTGGATGGAGCAGGCTCAATCCACTACTCATGATCTTTCAAGCTTAAAATTAGTTCAAGTCGGTGGCGCTAAGTTTAGCCAAACGGCGGCTACAGACCTACCAAACAAGTTAGGTTGTCAGCTTCAACAAGTCTTTGGTATGGCTGAAGGGCTAGTGAACTACACTAGATTGGATGATCCTATGGAAGTTATTGCCTCTACCCAAGGGCGCCCTATTTCACAACATGATCGGATTAAAATCGTGAATGAAGAGGGGGAGTCAGTATCCTGCGGAGAGGAAGGTTTTCTTCTCACTCAAGGTCCTTACACCATTCGCGGCTATTACCAAGCAAAAGAACACAACCGTCTTTCATTCGACCAACAAGGGTTTTATCACACTGGTGACATAGTTAAACAGACTAAGGACGGTAATATCATTGTAACAGGGCGAGATAAAGACCAGATTAACCGAGGGGGGGAAAAGATTGCAGCAGAAGAGGTCGAAAACCATCTAATTCGACACGATGGGGTTCATGATGCCGCTCTCATTGCGATACCTGACGACTACTTAGGAGAACGAAGTTGCGCTGTAATCGTTAAAGTCGAAGGGGCAGACATAAATCCCTTCAAACTAAAATATTTCCTACGTGATTGTGGCTTAGCTGATTACAAAATCCCAGATTTAATCAAATTTGTCGATTCATTGCCCAAGACACCTGTCGGCAAAGTGAATAAGAAACGCCTCCGAGATGCGTATGCTTAAGCACCCAAAGGTACTAACAAAAACCGATCTCATGAGATCGGTTTTTGTTTTCTAAAACAGGCAAGCTAGTACTCTTCATCCATAACTTCATGGCGTTCATCATGGTATGCTTCTTCATCCTTACCTCGTTTCCAGTAAGGAATCGCATACATATCTTTTCTAGACAGCTTGTACTCTTGTTTAAGCGCTTTACGACACGCAATCACGCTTTCATTTTCACCCGCAATGAAAGCCGAAAGCGAGTGAGATCCATTAGGTGCAATTAAGCCGGAAATGGCTTTGCTCAATAGATATTGATCACTCTTTTCGTCTCTCATTAGCCACTTCAAAACCAGACCTTGCGGATGCTTAATATCATGCTTATCTGCAGCATCCTCTATCTCGATAAATACATGGCCTTGAGTGTCGGAGGGAAGGTTCTCCAAAATAGCACTAATGGCTGGTACTGCTGTTAGGTCTCCCGCAATAATATACCAATCTGCGGGTTCAATTAATGGCTCAGGCCCAGCAGGGCCTACAAGGCCAATTTGGAAACCTTGTTCTGCTTTAATCGCCCACCCACCGCCGGGAGAATCGGTTCCGTGGATCACGAAATCGATATCAAGCTCATTCACATCGGCTCGATACTTTCTGACGGTATAGGCTCGAGGCACGGGTTTATGCTCAGGCCAAATCACAGTTTCACCTTCTCGATAAGGTAACTGCAATATCCCACTCTCCCTATTGGGGAAAAACACTTTTATGTGTGTACCATTTTGATCTTCAGGGAACCCTTTTAAAGAGTCGCCCGTAACAGTCACTCGCAGTAGATGCTTTGAGATCTTCTCCTTACGAACAAAGTCCAACAACATCGGATGTAAACGCACTGGTTGATCGCTCATCAATTTACCTCTTAAGAAATTCTATAAATAATTGGCGCTAACTTGCGAGCAATTATGCTGGTACTTCTTCTGCGTGGTTCTTCAGTGTCGCTTCGATTGCTTGCCACCACTCTTGCAATGAAACCGCTTCAATGAGCTGAGCGAATGAGATATTTGCGCCCTGCTTATTCCACTTCTCTACAAGTGTCATCGCTCGCATCGAATCTAGCCCCATGAAGATTAGATTTTCATTCACATCAATCTCTTCATAAGAAACACCTAATGTTTCGGCCACGTCAGACTGCAAAACATTGAGGCTAAGAATACTCTCTTCATTTGGGTTGATTTCCGCTATAGCTTTATCGAGTGTTTTAATGCTTCCCGTTCGGCCTGATATGTAATTGAGAGTGTGGATATGGTCTTCACGCGAAAAATCCGCGATCGCATCACCGATAATAAAGGGCTGTACATCCAACATGAATGCATCCAAAGCAGTCGATAAAATGCCAATGTGCCCGTAAATACCAGAGATGATCAGCTGAGTTTTTTGATTGTCTTTCATGTAATCAAGCAATGGGGTTTTCTTAAATGCACTGTAACGCCATTTAACGTACTCAATATCATCGCTTTCTGGAGCGAGCGTTGATACGACAGGAGTATGATCGCCGTTTAGCCCCGGACCCCAAAAGTCAGTTAACAAGGCTCTATCTTTTGGGTCTTGATTTGCGGGTTGTGCGGTATATACAACCGGGATTCCCGCTTGTTTCGCTACGTGTTTTAACTGCTGAATGTTCGTTAAAATGTCCGCCATAGGTGACGAATCAGCCTCATAGTAGCTCACAAAATACTCTTGCATGTCGTGAATTAAAAGTACCGCTTTACTAGGTTCGATCGTCCAGTTCGTTCTGTTTATTGGAAACTCATGGTGTTCTGGCAAGTCGTAACTCGCTATTTTCGGTATAGTCATTTGTAATTGTCCTTAATACTCTAATCAGCACTGACGCTCTCTTCTGTCATCTGATCAATTAAATCTTTGGCGCTTAGTAGTCAAAGTGGTGATCCAACAGGAATATGTGTAACCCTCTAATACATACTCAACGGATAAGTTCAAAACACTCTTATCACGTTGCCGTATTTTCGGGTTCTTCTGCTGAAAGCCCCCTTTCGGTACGCCAATGTTTAATTTGCTGATTAATGTACCAATGGGTGATACTAGAGAATAACGTTTCGACATACTCGCTACTCATCCCGGCCTCTTCTGCCCATTTTTTTCGGTCTTCTAGCATTTCAGCGACACGCTCTGGTGCCGGAATACTCTGCTCACTGGGCTTAAATTGTGCGGCGGCTTTGACATACCCTAACCGCTTAGAAAGAATATGAACGATCTCCTTATCAAGGGTATCTATTCCGATTCGTATATCATTGAGACTTTCGCAAACTTCTGGCTTCTTTATAGATGACACGTTGATTTCCTTTAGTCTTTGTTCCCTGTAATGACCCATTGAAGAGTGTAATAATAGAAGCACCTTTCTCAGGCTCGACGACAAGTCATCCTTCTAGAGCACTCTCGATTCAATCAATAGGACGTTGTTTATCGACAATATAGAGCTACGGTAAGCAGCTCGCGTTAGTTAAACTGGCGTATTAACCCAAGGTTCACCACTTGGACCAAGCAATCGCTTTTTATCAATTTTACCTACCGCTGTTTTGGGCAGATTAGAGACAATGAGCAATTCGTCTGGCTGTTTGAAAGAAGCCATCCCTTGGTCTTTTAGGAAGGTGCGTAGCTCTTGCAAAGTTGGGGAAAGCCCCCTTTTCACGACAGCGACTCCGATCCTTTCGCCTAGATGTTTATCAGGTACCGCAACCACGGCGACCTGTGCAACATTAGGATGCATAAGTAAATGCTCTTCGATTTCATCGGTAGCAATACACTCACCAGCTCGGTTTACGACGTCCTTAATTCTGCCAGTCACAACGATATATCCCCTCTCATCAACAATGGCTCGATCTCCACTTCGGTAGAAACCATCTTGAGTAAATGAGCGTTGGTTGTGTTCCTCTGCACGGTAATACCCTCTTAAAGTGTAGGGACCGCGAGTGAGTAGTTCGCCTTCTTCACCCATTGGAACAGTGTTCCCCTCAGCATTGACTATGCGAACCTCATCCCAGCGACTTACAGGTCGACCTTGTTTCGTCGCAACCAAGGTTTCATCATCCCCTAACCGAGTACAGGCGATCAGGCCTTCTGCCATACCAAAAACTTGTTGGAGTGCGCCGGGAAAGGTTTTTTGAACATCAAGAGCATCAGAATAGGCTAGCTTCGAGCCACCGACTTGCATCAGTCTTAGGCTAGATGTATTCGCACTTTCCCATTCTTTAGCCGCATTCCATAGCTGCGCAAGCGCGGGAACCAAAGCTGTCGCCGTCACTTTATTTTTCTCGATAACATCAAAGCAGTAATCAGGACTGGGGTTGGAACTGAAAATGGCACTTCCTCCAACATCAAGCGCTCCCAATAAACCGGGACAACCCAAAGTAAAATTATGCGCGGCAGGTAACACTGCGAGGTATACCTCGTCGGACGACAACTCACTTGCTGCTGCACAACTTTGGATGTTGAGACGATAATCGTTATGACTTCTAGGAATGAGCTTAGGTAGTCCCGTCGTTCCACCAGAAACTAAAAACAAAGCAGGATGATTTGGGTTTGGTCGTTCAGGAACGAACTGGCCAATATTACCCAGAGGTAAAGACGGATACTTTCCAGAGTCTCCCACAATATAGATATGCTTAAATGAAAGGGACTCTTCCGACAGTGAGTCAGCTATGTGTAGTGCTCTTCCATCGTTTTCTAAGTTAGAACCGAAGTAGGCCCTTGCGCCAGATACTTTCATGAAATGGCGAATTTCAACAATACCATGTGCCGGCAGTGCCAATACCGGAATCAAGCCAGCTCTTTGTAAAGCAAAAAACACTTTTGCGAAATAAATGCTGTTAGACACCTGAAATACGACCCGGTCTCCAGCTTTTAACCCGACCTCTTTTAAACCCGCGGCTATTCTGTCTGCTTCAGACTGCAACTCTTCATAAGTAAGGCTACCCGTCGGATCGGCTACTGCAGGTTTAGTTGGATGCAGAGCAACCCCTTCACTCAAAATTGCCCATAAAGGTGTGTTTAACCATAAGTTGTTCTGTTCAAACTTCGCAGATTGACGATCTGGTTGATCAACAAAGCCATATAACAAGCCATATAACAAGCCATCTTGACAAAGCTTCTCCTTGAGCACGGTTTCCATGTCATTCCTTATTGTATGTTGAAGTGCTAAGACCAACGCTTGGAAGTATTAAGATACCCAAATCGATTCAGCACAATTGACGCCTATCAATACATGTAAATGCTAATAATAATCATTTGTATATAACAATCAAGTGGTGATATCGTGTATAGCGAATTTGAGTGAAATATTGGAAGTAGAAGATAAACTTCCGAAAGAAAAGGAAATTATTTTGTCTAAGCAAGAAGCAAATATTGATCTGGTAGAAATAATCAGTCAGGTATTAAGTGTTCCAGTCGAATCGGTAAAGCCGGACGTTAACCTCATCGAACTCGGTTTGGATTCAATCAGTATGATGCGCCTAACAGGCCAACTAAGAAATGCAGGGATAAACATTAGCTTTGCCCAATTAATGGCGACGCCAACACTCGAATCTTGGCAGACGATCATGACCTCTACTGAAGCTACAGCCTAAATTAAGGTTCTGACTTCTAGCACCTTAAACATTTTGACAACCGTTTGGGATCAATAAACGCCTTGCTTTGAGCAAGGCGTTTTTATTATATCTAACCGATTAGAAGTACAATTCTACTGAACCACCAATTTGGCGAAGTGCTTGCTTCGTAATATCGTCTCCACCGAAATTGAATGTTTCTTTCTGAGAATCAAACAAGTTTGTAGCGAATAAAGACATACGTCCGTTAGTAAACACATACGCAACTTGTGCATTTGCAACCCAGTAAGCATCAATACTCTGGTTAGCTGAGTTTTCAACGTCACTGAAGTAATCTCCAGTGTAATTCGCATTACCACTCAATTCGAAATTCTCAGCAAACATGTATAAAGCACCGAAGCTTGCCGTCAAAGAAGGGGCACGAGCGAGTTCTTTTGAGCTATTAGCATGATCTTTGTAGCTTGTTTTCAACAAACCAAGTGAAGCCAATAGCTCTAGGTTAGATGTTGTTAACCAACGGCTTCCTAGTTCTGCACCGTAAGTATATGCTTCATCAACATTATCAACTTTCACATCACCTTTTGATGAAGTCTCCAGTACTTGGAAATTATCATAGTCGTTGTAGAAGACGTTAGTTGTTAACTCAAGTTCATTATCTAGCAGACTATGGCGAGTGAAGAATTCATAGTTCCAAACGTATTCGTCTTCATACGTATATGAAGAAAATGCCCACGTTTTGTTATTGAAGCCAACACCGCCACCTCCAGAGTTAAAGCCCTTAGCTGCTCGGATACCCACGGTTTGATCTGATTCAGGCTTATAGGCAACTTCAAGCTTAGGAAGGAATACATTTGATGTTTCATCATAATCTAAGCCGAAGCGACCCGGGGCAACATAGCGTTTTTTGCTTTCGCGTTCGAATCGCCCTGCCGCTACAACTTCGATGCTCGGCATCACCAAGTACGTCACTTCAGCGAATGCCGACATAGCACGGTTTTTGCCTTCCATTGGTATAGATGACCCAGTCTGTTCAAATACATCATCATCTTCAGATTTGAAGTAGCGTAAACCAAACAAACCAGAAAGATCTTCGCTAAGGGAATCAAATCGAACCAAAGGCTCTATTTGGAACTCATTACCTTTCGATTTGAAATCCTGCTTTCTGCCCGCAGGATCAGTGATTCGATCGTAGGTGCGATCGGTGTAGATCAAATTATTTTCGAACACTAACGTATCTGAGATGTCATAAGATACATCCCAAATGCCGCTTGTTGACTGAGTTTCGTAAACAGCTCTATTGATCTTTGTCTGTTGAGATTCAGATTGAGGTCCAACGGTATCCATATGGGCAATCGTTAACGTGGTTTTGAACCCAGGAAGGCCTGCTGGCTCTAGTAAAAATTTACCGCGAGCTGTCGTCATCTCAATTCGATTAGGGTCACCGACAGGTTCATAGGCAGTAAGGTCTGCATAACTACTGCGTTTTTGTTGATCAACACTCAACCTGAAGGCCAGTTGATCTTCAAGTATTGGCGCTGAGATTACCGCAGCGGTTTGAGAATAGTCTTGCTGACCAATAGCAGCCTTAACTTTGCTCTCAAAATCGTAAGTCGGATCATTGGATTTTAAAACGATAGCACCCGCAGAAGCATTTCGACCTTGGACATAGCTTTGCGGTCCAAGATAAATTTCCGCTTGCTGCATATCCCATAAAGAGCGAGGACCGAACGCGACTTCAGAATAGCTGAGTGAGCGTCCATCAATTGAAAGATTCAATCTTGGCACAGAGCCACCAAAGGCTGCAAGACCACCGAATGAAGGACCTGACCCATCAACACCACGAATCGATGGTAGGTTATTACCCTGACCTGAATCTACAATGTTCGGTGTTAGCTGCAGCAAGTCATCGACCTCAGATGCACCTGGAGTAGTCGCAATACGATCTTCATCATACACATGCACGCTTGAGCCCGTATCATAAATCGAACGTTCTATTTTCTCGCCATACACGGTAACTTCAAAAGTAGTTTTTTCTTCGTTAGCGGTAGTTTCATTATTATTGTTCGTCGCTGCAAAAGCTTGACCACTGACACAAAGTCCCATGATGATTGCAGATAAAGTACGTAGCTTGAATTTGCTATTTCCTAGCTCATTCACTGCCGCGGGGCGTAATGCTGTCATTTAAAATTCTCCTTGATTAAGCATTAACTTTAGGTGGGCTCATGTACGGCATTTATAAGGAAAACTAGGGAAGACATTCAAAGGTTGAAAACGCAACAACTCAAAACGAGTATCAGCTGTACTTCCTTAGCTCCTTATTGACCACTGCTTTAATACATGAGCCAAAATTCCGACTAAAAAACGTCACATTGAACAAGGCCTAAATCACTCAACGAATAAATTGAAAAATGATTTTCCTTTCAATGACCTGACGAATTTTCAACCGTACTTTATCGGTTGCATATTTAAATGTAAAGCATTCTCATTTGATATTGATAATAATTATCATTTTTAACGATTGGCTTGGGTTTGGCATTCTGATTTTTGATGGTTAGAGCACCTAACGAGATGCCCTATTCATAAGGAGGGTTGAAACAAAAATTTAAAAAATAAGACAGCATTAAGCTTATGCAGAATTAATCTAAGACAGAATTTAGAGCTTTAGATAGGTACTTTAGTAAATGATTAGCATGATCAGTTAGTTCATGCAGTTCAAAGAGGTTGCTCTCTGCCTCTATCTTTAAAGACATGTTTTTCGCTTGCCTTGAGCCGCGAAAGGTTACGTTAAACCCGTCCGCAATTCCACCAGCAATAATACGACGTTTCGTTGAGCACCCATGAAATTCTGTCGATTCAAAAGGCAAAATATTAATGAATGGTGAAATAAAATAGTGTCCGCCAGATGTGCATTTATTCTCTACTCGATACCGTCCATGGCAATAATTTCCCCTAAGCTCTTTTACCGCCCTTCTGAGATATGAATCCACCGACTCATCATCGGCAACCTCTCCGATATAAGGAATAGTATTGACCATTAATGACGGTAGGTTTGCACAAGGATTACCCATTCTATTCATAAATGGTAGCCACACAGGCAAAGGAAAAGACGTCTGTTCGTCTGATCGCCAATGCCTATAAAGATACGCTGTACACAGTAAGGTGAGAATGTCACTCCAACCAATCATTAATTGCTTAGATACCGTGATAAGAGAATCACTAATCGACTCAGGAACATCCCTCTCACAATAAACTGTATCAGATACCGAGATATCGTGGTTACTCAGCGTCAGATTGGCTGAATCAAGATAATTACCCCAATAAGATCGGTCAACATCGAAACGGTCACTGTGCAAATAATCGGTGTTTTCTTTGAGGTAAACCTCGAACGTCTTAAAGCGGTGTGTAGGCTCGGTGTTATTCATTAAACACAGATAAAGCTCCGAACAACGCTGCTCAATTAGACTCATACTGTAACCATCGACCGCAATATGATGAGTTCTCAGATACCAAAGTACTTGCTGTGCTCCAACAACATAGAGCTGTACTTTTGTAATCACATCCTTTTCCAAATCAATGGCCGTCTCGACATCAGAGCGCAAATATGCATTTACTTGTTCTTGCGCGCTTTCTTCTCCGCGTAGATCGATGACCTCCACTGTGGGTTTTGCGTCAAAACAAACCATTTGAACTGGATAATGCTGATCTTCCAATCGTCGAAATCTAAGAAGCAAAGCTTCCGCTTCTGAAACAGTCTGATTAATGGCATCAGCTAATTTTTCGAGATCGATAGAGCCTGAAATTTCCAAACAATGGGCTACTGTCGATAAAGGCCTATCTGGATGTTGAACGAATTCGTCCCAATACGCTTCCTGCGCATTAGTCAGTGGATACCAATCTTGGCGAGTCATTATGCTTTTTACCCAATTGATTAAGTTATTCGTAAGCCGCACGCACCTGCATCAATAACAAAGTACGTTCTACTTATTGTTGCCATGTTGCGACAGAAAGCGCTTGATCATTGAACCTACAATATCAGGTGCTTCTTGATGTGACGCATGTGCTGTCTGCGGAATGTTGGCAAAACAGCTGCCAGAAATTTTGCCTTTTAAAGCCACTGCCTCATCAAGAGAAAATATAAAATCGTTATCCCCTCTCATAATCAATGTTGGACAAAGAATCTGTTCAACTAAACCACAAGGATAACCCGACGCCGTTTTATCAAACCAAGCCTCTTTAACTGCATCAACCAGCTTAGGAAAATCTGGTTCTGGGTTAGTTGCCTCGTACAAAGCAACGTCGTCAGAGAACCTGTTGCGCCAAAAATCCGGAGTTAAACTGGATAATAGTTTCATAGATGGATCATCAATATTCACCTGCCATTGTGAACCGAGTGTCACCAAGCAAGAAACCCTATTTGGTTCTTGAGCGGCTAAGCGGTAGCCTACAATGCCGCCATCACTGAAACCAAATATCGAATATTGCTTAATTCCTAAAGCGTCGAGTACGGAATGAGCATCTTGCTGATACTGGCTGTAACTAAGTCGTAACCCCCCTAGCTCCGACTTACCATGTCCACGCAAATCGAGACTTATTAATTGATAATTGTCGAATAAATACTTGCGTAACGGCTCTAATTCATGGATTGACCCAAGTCCACCATGAAGCATCAACAGCGGTTCACCAGTAAGATTACCCGATATCTCGTAATATATAGTTGAGCCATTGACGTTTATATAACTACTTGTATTTATCATTTTTCTTCCACTTCGAACTCTTTCAATTAATTTAACTGATAATGATAATCTTTTCCATTAATGCTTTTATTGGTATTATATCGGTTGTATATTTGATGCTCCGTACATTGTAGCCAAACTAAAAAAGCCACTTTATGAGTACTATTAAACAGTTATTTGTATTAAACGCTGTCTGTATGACAGCGATGATGTCGATCATTCCAGTGATCGGTCCGATTATTCGCGAAGTTGGTTTAATGGAATGGCATGGTGGCTTGGTGGTCGCTATGTCGGGAATAGCTTGGCTTCTTAGCGCAAAAAAATGGGGGGAGACCAGTGACAAGAAGGGACGAAAACCCGTATTGCTAGTCGCTACTTTAGGCTATGCGTGCTCTTTTATCCTCATGACGATATGGCTAGATCTATCCCTGAAAACAACCTTTCACTCACTCATCATACTCATAGGAATGATCGTTGCTCGCACATTCGTCGGCCTGTTTTTAGCGGCTATTACGCCTATTAGCACTGCGTTAGTGGCAGATATTACCTCGCCCAAAGAGCGACAAAGTGCCATGGCAAGTATTGGGGCAGCAAGTGCAATAGGGCTAGTTGCAGGGCCAGCTTTAGGTGGAATGTTATCTCAATACTCTCTGACACTGCCGTTGTACGTATTGTCAGTATTCCCATTCATCGCCTGGGTTACTATCAAGATCCGCTTACCAGAAACAACCATAATCCACGAGCCTTCCGAGAATACTCTAAGCTTTTTTGACCAACGACTTCGCTTCCCGGCACTCGCTATGTTCGCTTGTATGTTTGCTGTTATAACAGCCCAGATCATCATTGGATTTTTAATACTCGACCGCATCCGAGATACATCGGAACAAGCAGCTCAGCTGTCTGGTATCGTTTTGACCATCACTGGAATCACGTTAGGCATCACACAAGCTTTCTTAGCCAAAATGAAAAACAACGTATTACTAAAGAGTTTCATGATGGGTCCAATAATGGCATGTGCTGGCCTCGGTATTGTGTCAGTAGCACACTCAGCTACGCTTCTTATTACAGGCTATATATTTATGGCAATAGGGTTGGGACTCTTGTTTCCGGCGATACAAGCTATCACCGCCAACTCAGTAGATATGAACGAACAAGGTGCAGCTGCAGGTACAATTTCTGCCATCCAAGGGCTATCTTCCATTGTGGGGCCAATCACTGCAACGATACTTTATCAATACAACCAAAGCCTCCCATATTGGGTCGCCGCTTCGCTGATGGCCGGACTATTTCTGTTCGTACTCATGAATCAATCTAAATTCAATTCTCAATTTGAACACACTGATACGGAAATAGCGTAGAAAAATTAATGTCAGTCACAGTAAGTAAGTGAGCATAAAACTCTCAGGAAAAAGGCTTAAGAACAAGGCAGCTATTTTCGACAAGAAACTTCGATAAGTCGTTATTCTACAATCAAAATTTCTAACGATGTTACCGAGTGATTAACAAGCTAGGCTTACCCGTTGTTTACTATTATTGGTATTGCTAATAGTGGTATTTGCTACGATTGGTACATATCTAATGCAAACAGCAGCTACTAGTCAGACTAGATAGAGGCTAATATTCAGATACAAAAAAACCAGCACTGCGGCTGGTTTTTTAATGATGACAAATGCACCACATTATAAAGACTGCATAGTTATAAATATTGGATTATTTATAACCTCACGTCATTAGATTAAGCGTTGCCTTTCACTTGCACGTTAAGCTGCTCAGCAAAATCTAGCATGCGGTTCAATGGGATAAGGGACTTCACGCGCAGTTCGTCAGAAACGAAGATCTCGTGTTGCTCGCCACCATTCTCAAGCGCATTTTCAATCGCTTCAAGGCCGTTCATTGCCATCCAAGGGCAATGCGCGCAGCTTCGACAAGTTGCACCGGCACCTGCTGTCGGCGCTTCAATCAGCTCTTTTTCAGGAACCAGTTGCTGCATTTTGAAGAAGATACCTTTGTCTGTCGCGACAATCATCTGTGGATGAGGCAACTCTTTTGCTTTCTTGATCAGTTGACTTGTTGAACCAACAGCGTCAGCCAGTTCAACCACGCTTGCTGGTGATTCTGGGTGAACCAAAATAGCCGCTTCTGGGTATACTGATTTCATTTTCTTCAAAGCATCAGCTGAGAACTCGTCATGAACAATACACTCACCTTGCCAAAGCAACATGTCAGCGCCAGTTTGATTTGCGATGTAAGAACCTAGGTGACGATCTGGGCCCCAAATAATGGGTTTGCCTTCAGCGTCTAGGCTTTCAACGATTTCTAAAGCGATGCTCGACGTAACTACCCAGTCTGCACGAGCCTTAACAGCCGCAGAGGTATTCGCGTATACAACCACTGTATGGTCAGGGTGAGCATCACAAAATTCTGTAAATTTGTCTGCAGGACAGCCAAGATCAAGAGAACATTCAGCTTCTAGTGTTGGCATTAGAATGCGTTTTTCAGGTGTAAGAATCTTTGCTGACTCCCCCATAAAACGAACGCCAGCGATGATCAAAGTGCTTGCAGAATGGCGGTTACCAAACTTAGCCATTTCTAATGAATCGCCAACAAAACCACCAGTTGCTTCAGCCAGGGCCTGAATTTCAGGATCTGTGTAGTAGTGTGCAATTAGAACTGCATCTTTTTCTTGAAGTAGTGTTTTGATGTTTGCGATGTGGGCCTGCTTCTGAGCGTCGCTCAGTGGAACTGGCTTAGGCGGAAACGGGTAAACTGTATCGATTTTATCTAGTATATGACTCATTGCTCTTGCTCTACGCAACTTCTTCCGAGAATTAGAGTATTCTACACAGGACAGCGATTGGGATCAAAAAGGATTGGTTTCAAGCGATGACTAACTAATGCTTAAAACGCATAAACAAAGCGATGCGTTGGCATTACAAAGAAGAGAAGTAGACACAAAAAGAAAGTGATCAGATATAAAAAAGAGGTACCTGAGCACCCCTATTTTGTTTACAAATGGGTTTTAGCCACTTTAGCCGAAGCACTGTTTGGATACTCGGTTACAACTTGCTGGTAATATTTCTTAGCTTGCGTCGCGTTGTTGTTACGCGTAGCTATGTCACCAAGCTTAACCAGAGCATCAGAGCGCTTGTTGGAGTCTTTGTATGACACAACAGCGGCAAAGCTCTTCACAGCTTCCTTATCTTGCTTTTTAGCGAAATAAAGCTGACCTAACCAATAATGGGTGTTAGGCGTGAAGGTCGAGTCTGGGAAGTCTTTTTGAAACTTTTGGAATGCTGCAATCGCACCCGTGTAGTCTCGTTGCTTTAGAATCATATCTACAGCATTTTGATAAGCGGTTTGCTCATCAACATCAGTACTGAACGTACCAGAAGCATCCTTAGAACCTTCGCTCGCTGCTACTGCTACCGTTGCTGTTCCTGCTGCTTTCACCTCGCCTCTCACACGATCCAGTTCAATGAACAATTCACGTTGGCGCTCGAGCATTTGTTTCATATCGTAGCTGTTTCGCTCCAACTCACCACGAAGTTCACTGATCTCCAGTGACATATCGTCGATTTGCTGCTGCATTTGAAGCTGAACGAGATTACGATTTTGAAGCAAGCGCTCTAAACGCTCAATATCTGATTCGTTAGATGCTGATCGAGAGGAAGATGATGAATTTGTTGCGGTGCTATTAAGATCGGATACTGGAGCTGGTGCAGCGAACGTAGTGTTCGCTGCACTTGCCAGTAACGAAAGCAAAACGACTCGCTTTGTGTTACTGAACATGAGGCAATTCCTCAATTATATAGCCTACTGAAATTAGTAAACTAGTACTGCACGACGGTTTTTAGCGTACACGTCTTCAGATTGACCTAGAAGAAGTGGCTTCTCTTCACCGTAGCTTACGATAGAGATTTGGTCTGCTTGAACACCTAGAGCTTGTAGGTATTTCGCTACAGCTTGTGCACGACGCTCACCAAGTGCGATGTTGTACTCAGGAGTACCGCGCTCATCAGCATGACCTTCAACAGTAACGTTCATATCAACGTTCTTAACTAGGTATGCTGCGTGAGCTGCAAGCATTTCTTCGTAGTCGCCAGCGATAGTAGAGTTATCGAATGCGAAGTAGATTGTTTGAGTTTCGCGTAGCGCTTGCTCTTTAAGCTCTTGCTCAGACAGTTGACCGTTAGCGTCAATTGGCGTTACAACAGTTGTATCTACGTTGCCTTCTGAACCTGAAGTTGTTTGGTTGCTTTCTGTGCCAGATGTTGCAGAAGTTGCTTCATCAGTTGAGCTACATGCCGTTACTGCCATCACTGGTAGTGCAATCATCAAGCCTTTAAGAACTTTGTTAAGTTGCATCTTTTTTTCCTTACGTTATCAAACTTAGTTTCTACAGCGACTAAGTGCTATAGATAGTTAAATGCCACAATAGTTAACACTATCAATAGCTAAAAGAATGTATCAAATCAACTAGAGAAACGGTGACCACGAAGGCGCTCTTACGCGTCCGTTCGTTGCCGGTAATCTAGCCTTAAAACGACCGTCGATAGAAACCATCGATAGTACGTTTGTTTTATTGTAAATAGAGCTATAGATAACCATACCTCCATTCGGTGCAATACTTGGAGATTCATCTAACAATGTTTTTGTTAGCACCTGAACCGCACCGGTTTCCAAATCTTGTTTAGCCAAGTTAAAACCCGAATTGCTACGATTAACCATAATCAGGAATCGTCCGTCAGGGGTGATCTGGCCACCTAAGTTTTGGCTACCTTGCCAAGTAATACGAGATGTCGAATTATTTGACAAATTTACATTATAAATCTGTGGTTTACCACCACGATCAGATGTGAAAATTAGAGACTTGCCATCTGGGTGCCAGAATGGTTCAGTATTGTTAGAACGACCGCGGGTAATTTGAGTCAGCTTACGGCTAGCAAGGTCGAGTGTGTACACCTGAAGACTGCCTGTTTTCGACAATACCAACGCCAATGTTTTACCATCTGGCGAGAATCTTGGCGCACCATTATGACGAGGGTATGACGTCACTTTCTCGCGCTCACCCGTGTAAATATTCATTATGAATATTTCAGCTTGGCCATTTTGGAAACTCACATACGCAAGCTTCTTACCGTCTGGCGACCATGCTGGTGACATAAGAGGTTGCTTAGAACGAAGCACCAAACGCTCGTTAAAGCCGTCGTAGTCAGCAACACGAAGCTGGTACGGGTATTTGTCTTTGTCGTTCACAACTACGTAAGAAATACGCGTTAGAAACGCCCCTTTCTCACCCGTTAGCTCTTCATACACTAAATCAGAGATTCGGTGTGCGTACTCTCTCAAGCGTTTACCAGGCACTGTCGCTTTCTTGTTGAACAGCACATGATCTTTAGAAAGTACTAATTGGCCTTCATCGCTTAGTGCACGGCTTTGCCCTTTAGTCAGTTGACCACGAACAATGTCGATCAGTTGGTAGTTCACCACATACTGCCCTTCGGCATTTTTAGTGATGCTACCTGTTAGCAGTGAATCAACACCTAGGTTAGTCCAAGCATCAAAATTCACCTCGGTTTCGCTGTATGGCGTTTGAGGCATTTTACTTGTCGCAACTGGGCTGAATTTACCACTGCGTTGCAAGTCAGAAGCGATAACTGCTGACACATCGTGCGGCAATGGTCCTGCGCCTTCCCAACGGAAAGGAACAATAGCGATAGGTCGTGCAGAGTTAATACCATCTGTAATAACCAGCTCCAGTGCCGCATGGGCAAACTGGCTGCTTGTAGCTATTAAGAAAACAAAACTCAGTAATAGTTTCTTTAACACAAGTTCGTCCTTTTACTCTGGTGATACAGTTAAGTTAATGTCTTTCAGTGATTTTATAATGTCTGGGTCCTTAGGTAACGGGTAAGATTGCACTTGTGCTACCGCACGCTTCGTTGCCGCACATAAGCGACTGTCACCATCTAAGATACTCAATCTACCTAATATCGCATTAGATCCCGTTGGAATAAGCTTTAGGTTTACTCGACATGAACGACCTCTGTAGCTGTCTTCTAACAACAAGTTTTGTTGAATGAGTTGGGTATAGATAGCACCATAACGCTGCGCTTCATCACTAATAAATTGTTGTCTAGCTGAAGAGTTTTGAGTCGCTTCAGTTTCAAGCCCAGCAAAAATATCGTTCAATGCCGCTTCTTGCTGTTTACGCTCTTTCTCCGCTCTTGCTGCAGCTTCTTTCGCTTTACGGGCTTTTTCTGCTGCGGCTGCCGCTTCCTTCTCTTTCGCTATACGTTGTTTCTCAGCACGCTCAGCGGCTTCTTTTTCTTTACGAGCTTTTTCAGCGGCCTCTTTCGCGGCTTTTTCTTTCGCCACGCGTTCTTGTTCAGCTTTAGCAATGGCCGCTTCTTTTGCCTTGCGTTCTTTTTCTGCTTTCACAACCGCGGCTTCTTTCAACTTACGATCAGCTTCTGCTTTAGCGGCTTTCTTTTTCTCTTGTTTTAAGCGAGCCTCTTCAACTTTACGTTGCTTTTCATTTTCAACTCGACGCTTTTCCGCGTCGCGAGCCGCTTTGGCTTCTTTAGCTTGCTTTTCTTTCAGCTTTCGAATGTTCTCTTCTTCAGCTTTACGATTTTTTTCAAGTCGCTCGCTTTCACGTCTTAGTTTATCTAAACGCTCTTGCTCTTTTTTGCTCGCCGCTTCTCTTTGTTGACGAATCTGTTGAGCTTGCTGGCGAACCAACTGAGGATCAATCACCACAGCTTGAACCATCTGCCCTGTAGGCTTTGGCTCTGACATGGTGAAATCCGCTCCCCAGATGAGCGCAACGAATAAAACGACGTGCAGCCCAAGAGAAATAAGAAGCGGTGATCTAAAATTATTGGATTTTTTATTATTCGCTTTCATGAATGCTACGGAGCTATTCCCTTATATCCGTTAAAAGGCCAACCTTTGGCACACCTGCACGGCTTAATTCATCAAGTAAGATAACCACTTCAGCGTAAGGCGTTGCAGCATCACCGCCAACCGCCACTGGAGAATTTGGGTTCAGAGACAGCTCAGCTTTCACTCGGACGATAATGTCTTCCAGAGACAAGCCTCGCTGAACCTCTTCGTTATTAACGCTCAAACCAAGCTCACCATCTTTGTTCACTTCAACGATAATGAAACTCGCGTTGTCGTCACCCAATAGATCTTGTGCAGATTTGGCCGTTGAAGCTTGAGGCAATTCAACATCTACGCCTTGAGTAACAAATGGCGAAGTCACCATAAAAATAATCAGCAAAACAAGCATAACGTCGATGTAAGGTACAACGTTAATCTCTGCTGTCATTTTGCGTTTTTTAGGTTGGTATCCGGCCATCTATTATTCCCTGCCAGCCATCGCTTGACGGTGAAGAATACTGTGAAACTCTTCAGAGAAAGTCGCGTAGTTGTGCTCTAGCTTGCCTACTCGGCTGCTGAAGCGGTTGTACGCCATTACTGCTGGAATCGCAGCGAATAGCCCCATTGCTGTCGCGATCAGTGCTTCTGCAATACCAGGAGCAACCATTGCTAATGTCGCTTGCTTCACTTCTCCTAATGCGATGAATGAGTGCATGATGCCCCAAACCGTACCAAATAGGCCGATGTATGGGCTGATAGAACCGACAGTCGCCAAAAAAGGTAAGTTAGTTTCCAGTTCATCAACTTCGCGGGCAACCGCAACACGCATTGCACGACCAGTGCCTTCCATTATGAAGTCTGGAGACGCTGCATTTGATTTTCGAAGGCGAGCAAACTCTGTAAAGCCGGCGTAAAAAATCTCTTCAGTACCAGAGAGTTCGTCTTTGCGCTTATTACTCTCTTGATACAATTTAGCGAGATCAACACCAGACCAGAACTTATCTTCAAACACGTCAGTTTGTTTAGTAGCTTGAGATAATACTTTGCTTCGTTTGATGATCATCGCCCAAGAAACAACAGACATGCCCATGAGAATTAGCATGACCATCTTAACTAGTAAGCTAGCTTCTAAAATTAGGCCTAAGATTGAGATTTCAGCAGTCACTATTCGTTAGCTCCGTGAGAATAAATGTTGGCATTGCTTTGGGTTTCATTTTTTGATTGTCGATACATGCTACCTTAACCATTGCTTTACACAATGCTTTGCCATCAGGATTTACGATCTCTTGACAGAAGACCAAGGTAGCTCGCTTCAACTCGTAAATATTTGTAATGACTTGTAAAGAATCATCAAGGCGCGCACCTTGAATAAAATCGATGTCCATATGTCGGACTACAAAACCGATATCTTGTTCTAACAAGACTTGCTGAGAGACGCCAATTGAGCGCAACATCTCAGTTCGAGCGCGTTCGAAAAACTTAAGATAGTTTGAATGGTATACAACACCACCTGCATCGGTGTCTTCGTAATACACTGTCACTGGCCATGTAAATGGCTTAGATAATCCCTGCAATTTGATACCACAATTCAAAACGATAAAGATCTCACTATAACCTAACTCCTTATCATTAATAGTATATCGCTGTGAATTTTTTGATTTAAGAGACGAAAAAAAAGGCCATCTGTATAAGATGACCTCTTTTTGGCTAAAAACCCAACAAGTATAAAGGTTCACGTCGTTATGAACCTAAATCCTTTGCCTTTTATAAAAGGCGCAGCACCGTTAGGTAGAGCAAAATTGTGAGTGAAACGTATGGGCTGAACAGTAGTTGCCACATCCAAGCTCTCGGCTTAAATCCGATACCGTAAACCATGCTTGAACATGCTGCCCAAATGAACATTGGCCCGATGATCGCGTTAAAGCCACCGATGCTTGTCGCATACGCTTCAGGTTCCCACATCACTAAACCTACATGCATGAACCCCAATACTAGAGATAAAGCTCTTAACAGAGTCTTATCCATTGGTAGATGCAGTTTAGCGATTTGCTCTGCGAGATTACTCACTGTCTTTATCCATCATTTCTGAATGCTCTAACCATAGAGCATTGATGATGCCGAATGCACATGCTAGAAGTACACCCAAAATCCATGCGAAATACCACATAAAATTTCTCCTAAGTTATTTAACTTCTAGCTTAGTAAGCTGAAACGTCGTTATCTTCGATGTGTTTCTTATCTAGACGACCGAACATTTTGTAGTATGTCCACGTTGTGTAGCCAAGAATCACAGGAACCATTACCGCCGCAACTCCAGTCATAAGACCAAGCGTTAGCTCACTTGCTGTTGAATCCCACATAGTCAAACTATGGTTAGGGTTCAGGCTTGATGGCATTACGAATGGGAACATTGCAAAACCAGCCGTTAGAATAACACCAGCGTTAGATAGGCTTGAGAACAAGAATGCGAAACCACCACGCTCAAAGCGAGATGCAATCACAGCAAGTAGTGGCATTACTACACCAAGAATCGGCGCAGCCCACATTGCTGGATACGTTTCGAAGTTTGTCATCCAAGCACCAACTTGAAGTGATACTTCTTTATTTAGTGGGTTTGAATCAGCAAACGTGTCTATCGTGCTTGTAATTACATAGCCTTCGATAGATTGAACCCAGAAACCACCGACAACGAACAGAGCAATAGCAATTAGGCCAGTGATCTGAGCAACGTTACGTGCGCGGCTGTGCAGTTCTTCTGTTGTCTTCATTTGAAGCCATGTTGCACCTTGCATCACGAACAACATCAGAGCCAACACGCCACATAGTAATGCAAACGGGTTTAGCAGAGCGAAGAACGTACCATGATACTTAGACATCATCAGGTAGTTCAGTTCGAATGGAACACCTTGCAGTAAGTTACCAAATGCTACACCAAAGATGATTGGCGGAACTGTGCCACTAAAGCAAAGTGCGTAGTCCCATGCCTTACGCCATTTTGGCTCTTCAATCTTTGAACGGTAATCAAGAGCAAGTGGACGTAGCCAAAGTGCTGCTAGCGTCACGTACATTGCGAAGTAGAAACCAGAAAACGACGTTGCGTAAACCAATGGCCATGCAGCGAACAATGCACCACCCGCCGTAATTAGCCATACTTGGTTGCCATCCCAGTGAGGGGCAATAGTATTCAGCATAATACGACGTTCAGTGTCGCTCTTACCGATAACCGGTGAAAGAGCAGCAACACCCATGTCAAAGCCGTCAGTTACGGCGAAACCAACCAGTAGAACACCGATCAATACCCACCAAATAAGTCGTAAGCTTTCGTAATCAAACATAATATTCCCTCACTTATACTTCGACTGAACGGCTAACTTTGTCTTCAACAGAGTTATCGTTTTGTTCAAAGTGGTAACGGCCTGTCTTTAAGCTACTTGGACCTTTACGTGCGAATTTCAGCATTAGGTAAACTTCAGCAATCAAGAACACTGTGTACAGTGCAAGAATTGCAAATAGAGAAGTCCAAAGCTGTTCAATAGTCAGTGCTGATGCAGCAACGTTAACCGGCAGGATTTCACCAACCGCCCATGGTTGACGACCAAATTCAGCAACAAACCAACCTGCTTCAATCGCAATCCAAGGTAGTGGGATTGAGAATAGCGCCGCTTTAAGTACCCATGGTTTCTGTTCGATCTTCTGACGACACGTTTGAACAAACGCCGCACCGAATACAAACAGCATGATGAAGCCACAAGCAACCATCAGACGGAACGACCAGAATAGAGGCCAAACTGTTGGGATAGAATCATCCGCAGCCATTGGGATTTGGTCTTCTGTTGCATCAACAACATCGTCTGTGTAGCGCTTAAGAAGCAGACCGTAACCTAGGTCACCTTTTACTTCATCAAATGCCGCTTTGTTCTCTTCTGAACGGTCACCACCACGTAGCTTTTCAAGCAACTCATACGCATACATACCGGTACGAATACGATCAACGTGATCGTCGCGCAAGTCACGTAGTCCTGTTACTTCTGTATCAAAAGAACGTGTTGCAATAATACCCATAACGTAAGGAATCTTAATTGCGTAGTCTGTGTGCATGGTTTCTTGGTTTGGAACACCAAATACAGTGAACGCGGCCGGTGCTTCTTCAGTGTGCCATTCAGCTTCAATAGCTGCTAGCTTCACTTTTTGAACTTCACCAAGCTCGTAACCAGATTCATCACCTAGCACGATTACTGACAAGATTGCCGCCATACCGAAAGATGCTGCAATCGCAAAAGAGCGACGAGCAAAGGCAAGGTCACGACCTTTAAGAATGTAGTATGAGCTGATACCAAGGATGAACATTGCACCCGTTGTGTAACCAGACGCTACTGTGTGTACGAATTTAACCTGTGCTACTGGATTTAGTACAACTTCAGCGAAGCTCACCATTTCCATACGCATAGTTTCAAAGTTAAATTCCGCACCCACTGGGTTTTGCATCCAGCCGTTAGCTACCAAGATCCAAAGCGCAGAGAAGTTAGAACCAAGTGCTACTAACCACGTTACCGCTAAGTGTTGACGCTTTGACAATCTGTCCCAACCGAAGAAGAAAAGACCAACAAAAGTAGACTCTAGGAAGAATGCAACAAGCGCTTCGATAGCCAGCGGAGCACCGAAGATGTCGCCAACATAGTGAGAATAGTATGACCAGTTAGTACCGAACTGGAACTCCATGGTTAAGCCTGTCGCTACACCAAGAGCAAAGTTAATACCAAACAATTTACCCCAGAACTTAGTCATGTCCTTGTAAATTTGCTTGCCAGTCATTACATAAACTGACTCCATAATGGCAAGTAGAAATGCCATACCTAAAGTCAGTGGAACAAATAGGAAGTGATACATCGCTGTAAATGCAAATTGCAATCGCGACAGATCAACAACATCAATCATGGTAACTCCTTTGTGTCGGCTGAATGACACTTGTGTGATTATTCACCGCAAAAATCCGTGTTAAAACAATTCGTGAGATTGTTATTACAAATTGAAATTTGTAGTAAAAACGTACCGTTATAGTTAGATTATTGTTAAGCATGAGCTAATATAGCTGGCGCTAATATTACTGGTAAAATCAGTATGTTTCAAAAGGTTTATAGGAGAACCTTGCGTTGATTTGTATCAATTTTATTCAAGCAAATTAGAGTTATTTTTGAACAGTTATGATTAAAATCACACCAATTATGTCTCTATTAATAGCAGCATATGATATCTGTGACAAAAGCTCAGCACTGCATCAACATATGAATTACAACTACCCATAAAGTATTAACAAAAAACATGACAGCTTATTTCATTTTTTGTTACTCAATTCAAACGTGAAATCAAAGTTTTCATTTTTGATGGAGCTATTCAGCTTTTTTATCGACTCGCTCAAAGAGTTGTTATTCAATAGAAAGCAAAAAATCCCAGCGCTTATGCAACTGGGATCTTTAAAAATGAATAAATTAACGATTAGATGGTTTATCGATGCCGAAGTGTAAATACGCTCTGTCGGTCGCGATTCGACCTCTTGGCGTTCTTTGTAGATAACCTTGCTGAATCAAGTAAGGTTCTAACACATCTTCTATGGTATCTCTCTCTTCACCAATCGCCGCAGCCATGTTGTCGATACCAACAGGGCCACCACCAAACTTCTCCATAATCGCAAGCAAAAGCTTCCTATCCATGTAGTCGAAACCTTTAGCATCGACATCCAACATGTTTAGCGCTTTATCAGCAACCTCTGGGCAAATATGTCCATCGCCTTTCACTTCCGCATAGTCACGAACACGGCGCAGTAAACGGTTAGCAATACGTGGCGTACCACGAGCTCGACGAGCAACTTCTAACGCCCCTTGCGATTCCATAGAAAGACCAAGACAATCAGCACTTCGTTGAACGATGTTTTGTAAATCTTCAACTTTATAGTACTCAAGACGCTGAGTAATACCGAAACGGTCACGCAACGGCGATGTCAGTGAACCAGCACGAGTGGTTGCGCCAATCAAAGTGAAAGGAGGAAGGTCGATCTTGATAGAACGTGCCGCTGGGCCTTCACCAATCATGATATCTAATTGGTAATCTTCCATTGCCGGATACAGAACCTCTTCAACCACAGGACTAAGGCGGTGGATCTCATCAATGAATAGAACATCATTTTCTTCAAGGTTGGTCAGCAATGCCGCCAAGTCACCTGCTTTTTCCAATACAGGTCCTGAAGTGGTACGAATGTTCACATCCATTTCATTAGCAACAATGTTTGCCAATGTGGTTTTGCCCAAGCCTGGAGGACCAAATATCAACAGATGATCGAGCGCTTCATTACGCATTTGTGCTGCTTTGATGAAAATTTCCATCTGACCACGGACGTGATCCTGACCTTGATAGTCAGCCAGTGCTTTAGGGCGTATTGCACGATCAATGACATCTTCATCTTTGAATACTGGGTTGTCCGGTGCAATAAGGCGATCGGCTTCAATCATAAATTCTGCTATTCCTAACTATGCTCTTGTTGACTCTGCGCTTCTTGATTCAGTGTAAAGGCAAAGTGAATGAGTCTATTTTGTAGAACAAGTATATGAGGTATTAAACCATCGATTTGAGAGCTTCGCGAATCAACTGTTCGCTGGTCATGCCATCTTTAGCTACTTGAGAAACCACCTTAGAAGCTTGAGTCGGCTTGTAGCCTAATGCAAGTAGCGCACTTACCGCTTCTTCTTCCGCGTCGTGCACCGTTGGCATAGAGTCCATTGGCGCTGCATCTGTTGCAGGTGTAAACAGATCACCTGCGCCCCACCCTTTCAGGCGGTCTTTCATTTCAACAACAAGGCGTTCTGCCGTTTTCTTACCCACACCCGGCAGTTTAACCAGCGTAGAGATATCTTCTCGTTCAACGCTCTGAACGAATTGGCTAGCGGTCATGCCTGAAAGAATCCCAAGACCAAGTTTAGGGCCGACACCATTAGCTTTAATCACTTCACGGAACAAGGCACGCTCTTTAACCGTGTTAAAACCATAAAGTAGCTGAGCATCTTCACGTACCACAAAATGAGTGTAGATAATTGCCTCTTCGCCTACGTTTGGTAACTCATAAAAACAGCTCATTGGCATTTGAACTTCATAACCAACACCACTGACTTCAATCAATAACTCTGGTGGCTGTTTTTCTATTAATGTACCGCGGAGACGTCCGATCACAATTCACTCTCTTGATGGAATTTAATTTGAGGGACAGAATATAAAAGAACTGGATACTTATCCAGTTCTTTGTGTTTTTTGAAGTGAATAATTTAGGCTTGTTTGGCTTGCGAGACCACGCTGTTCAAGCTCGCGACCAATTCTTTAACCGAAGTCACATGACCCGTTAGCTCAGAACCATAATTCGCGACTAAGCCTGACACCGATTTAGTTTCCGCCACACTTTGAGCCACTTCTGAACTGGCGAGATCGAGCTCTTTTAACGAATTCATCTGCATTGCCATAATATTGGTGAGCTGATTAACATCTGTTGATATGGTTTGCACCTCTGAGATGATGCCGTTCATCTCGCTCGCCGTGGTTTCGATGATTGCTCTGCCATGCTCCACTTCCTCTTTACTTCGGTCTAACAAAGTTCGAATCTCTATCGCGGAATGACTGCTTTTCGCCGATAGCTCTCTTACCTGATCCGCTACCACAGCAAAGCCTCGCCCCTGCTCACCTGCACGCGCAGCTTCGATTGCCGCGTTGAGTGCTAATAGGTTGGTTTGCTCAGCAACCGAGGTGATCAAATCAGCCACTTTCATGATTTCTTGATTACTTTGAATGATTTGACTGATCGCATCGGTTGAAGCTTCTAATGACTCTGAGCTCTTTTGCGCTTTGGTTCCCACCGCTTCGCTGCGTTCTTTCAGTTCACCTACAAATGAATTGGACTCTTCGATACCTTGGGTCATTTGGTGCAATTGTTGGCTCATCTCTTCGGCAGCGCTCGCTTGAGATTCACAATTGACATTCAACACTTCGACTTGAGCATGCAAGTCTTGTGACTGCTGTTCTAAATGAACCGAAACACCTTGTAGACTCTCTGAATTCGAATTAGCTTGATCAAGCACCACAGACAGTCGCCCTTCACTTTGAGTCGCTTGATTGGCAATCTGTTGGCTTTCTGAAATCGCATCCTCTGCCATTTCGATCGCCACCTCTTTCTGTTTCGCAGTAAATGCTTGGGCAATGCAGATCACCACCAACGGCATAATCACACCGGACCACGTTTCTACCACTACCGCATCAGGAGTTAACTCAAGCTGGGGAAATGCAAATCCATTGAGATGTGCTGAGGTCATCACTAATGAAACACCGATAACCAGTCCACTCCACACCAAAGCCACAATTCGTGTTCCTGATAAGAAAAAAGCGACTACTAACAAAGGCACCCAATAAGCTTGAGTGGAAGCCACAACCCCACCGCTTTGATAAATGATGTTCAACGCGTGGACAGCCATGCCGACAAAACCAAAGTTAAGTGCAAGGCTCGGCTTACTCGTCACACGAAGTAGCAGTGCCGAGATCAGTTCGAATACGATAAGAAATACAGATGTGGCGACCAGAAGTTGCTCTTCGTGCTTAGTCCACTTGATTAAGCTATAGACACCCACGAAGAATGCGATAAAAGTGAAGAGTAATAAGATATCGGCTTGTCTGACTCCGTTGTTACTCCACCCGTTACTTTTGGGTAGAAACAGCGCGCGCCACAGCTTGATTGGGTTCATCAGTGATCATCCTTGATTAACTTGTAAGACCTCTGATCAATGTTAATAACATGTTAAATGATACGCAATGTTATTATCTGGGTTATGTTCGAAAGATCTCATTTCATCAAGGATTTAGAGGCGTATTGTTTTGATATGAGCCAAACAGGGCGTGAGGCTCATCAATAGAATAAGTTTAAAAGGCAGAATTAGGAACTAACAATAGAATGAGATTTAACGGTAACGCCCTTTTCTTGCTCCCGTTGCTTTACCTGCAAGTGCGACCAAGGTTTTATTGGTGTTAGCGTGAGTGATCGCTACGCCTAGAGCATCGGCTGCGTCGGCTTGTGGCTTAGCGGGTAGTTTGAGCATGCTCATCACCATATTCTGAACCATAGACTTATCAGCGCCACCATTACCAGTTACCGCTTGTTTGATCAAACGAGCCGCATATTCATGTACAGGTAAATCTGCATTCACCGCTGCTACAATCGCACTGCCACGAGCTTGACCAAGTTTAAGTGCTGAATCGGCATTCTTCGCCATGAACACTTGTTCGATCGCGAATACGTCAGGCTGAAACTGAGTGATGATTTCGCTCACACCGGCGTAGATTTGTTTGAGTCGGCCTGGCAATTCTTTTTCAGAGGTACGAATACAACCGCTACCTAAGTAATATAGATGGCGACCATTTTGACGAATCACGCCATAGCCGGTAATACGAGAGCCAGGGTCAATCCCTAAGATAATAGACATAACTTCAATACTGATTATTTATACATACTTTTCAGCTTAGTATATCGAACGCAAAAAAAAATGCCCGTCAAATTAACGGGCATTTTCTAATTTACTCACAAATCTTGGCTAATTAATTAAGAGCTCTCTATCAACTAGGATCTCTTCATCAACAAGAAAGATAACAGGCTTACGCTTGCTCTTTCTTCTCTGCCAATTTAACAGCGATTGCTAGCTCTTCCAGTGATGCTGGGTTTGCTAGGCTTGGCGCGTCTGTTAGTAGACATGCTGCAGCTGTTGTTTTCGGGAATGCGATAACATCACGGATGTTCTCTGTACCACAAAGAAGCATAGCTAGACGGTCAAGACCGAATGCTAGACCTGCGTGTGGTGGCGTACCGTACTTAAGTGCTTCAAGTAGGAAGCCGAACTTCTCTTGTTGCTCTTTAGCTTCAATACCTAAGATACCGAATACAGCCGTTTGCATTTCTGCGCTATGAATACGTACCGAACCACCGCCTACTTCGTAGCCGTTGATTACCATGTCGTATGCATCAGAGTTTGCTGCTGCTGGGTTCGCTTTTAGCTCTTCCGCGTTCACACCTAGTGGCGATGTGAATGGGTGGTGCATTGCGTGTAGGTTACCTTCGCCGTCTTCTTCGAACATTGGGAAGTCAACAACCCACAGTGGAGCCCATGCAGATGTGTCTGTTAGCTCTAGATCAGTACCTAGTTTAAGACGAAGTGCGCCCATTGCTTCAGCAACGATGCCCGCTTTGTCTGCGCCAAACAGAATGATATCGCCAGATTCAGCTTGAGTGCGTTCTAGAATACCGTTGATTACGTCTTCGCTTAGGAATTTAGCAACTGGAGATTGAATACCTTCCATGCCTGCAGCACGGTCGTTAACCTTCATCCAAGCTAGGCCTTTCGCGCCGTAGATGTTTACGTGTTCAGCGTAACCGTCAATTTGCTTACGAGTTAGCTTAGCACCACCTGGAACACGGATAACCGCTACGCGACCTTTTTCGTCGTTAGCTGGGCCAGAGAATACTTTGAACTCAACGTCTTTAACCAAATCAGCAACGTCCACTAGCTCTAGTGGGTTACGTAGATCTGGCTTATCAGAACCGAAACGACGAATCGCTTCAGAGAAAGGCATTACTGGGAATTGACCTAGTTCAACATCTAGAAGTTCTTTCCACATATCGTGAACAAGCTTCTCAGTCACGTTACGCACTTCTTGAGAAGTCATGAAAGATGTTTCGATATCGATTTGAGTAAATTCAGGCTGACGGTCAGCACGTAAATCTTCATCACGGAAACATTTAACGATTTGGTAGTAACGGTCAAAACCTGACATCATCAGCAGTTGCTTGAACAGCTGAGGAGATTGAGGAAGTGCGTAGAAGCTACCTTTGTGAACACGGCTTGGTACTAGGTAGTCACGAGCGCCTTCAGGTGTCGCTTTCGTTAGTACTGGCGTTTCGATGTCTAGGAATAGGTTCTCGTCTAAGAAACGACGAACGAAGCTAGAAGCACGCGCACGAAGCTTGATACGGTCGCTCATTTCTGGACGACGAAGATCGATGTAACGGTACTTAAGACGCTGCTCTTCAGAGTTCGTTTGGTTGAAGTCTAGTGGAAGCGCTTCTGAACGGTTGATGATCTCAAGGCCAGTTGCGTAAAGCTCAACTTCACCCGTCGCCATATCTTTATTTACTTGGCTGTTCGGACGAACGCGTACTTCACCAGTAAACTTGATACAGAATTCATTACGCAGTTGGTTAGCGATCGGAAAGATATCTTTCATACCTGGATCGACAACAACCTGAACGACGCCTTCACGATCTCGCATATCGATAAAGATAAGACCGCCTAAATCACGGCGACGGTTTACCCAGCCGCACAATTCTACAGTTTGTCCCGCCAGGGACTTGTTCAGGTTACCACAGTAATGGGTACGCATAATGAATTTCCCAATCTCTTAATTATTTACTAATTTCCAAGCTGTCAGTGGTCATTCCACACAACAGAGCAAAGGAACATTTATACGCGGAAACTCGCTTAAAATCGACCTTCCACATTCGAATTTATTGTGTTTTATCTGGCTTTGCTGCTTTTTAGCCCATCAAGTGCGCAAAGATTCATCAAAACCGAAAGAATTGCGATAATTATATCTCGAAAGTACCTTAATCAGCAAAACTCTCGTAAAGTAGATTTTAGGGCGCGTTGACCTTTCGTG
>NZ_AJZM02000063.1 GCF_000272405.2 Vibrio tasmaniensis 1F-187 | reverse complement strand
CCAAGGTCTGCTTCCATGTCCATTTCTAGATCAAGCATTTCCGTTGGGTAACCTGTCTTTTCAGCAACCACTTCTAGCATGGTTTGTTGAACGACTTTCGCATCAAGACCGTTAGCGGCTTGAACAGGAGCAGTTGCGCTTGGCTGTGCGGCAACAGGCGCTGATGCTGGCATCTTGCTGTTCATGTAAGTAACGATTTCACCAAGAGTACGACACTCAGCTAAATCTTCAGGGTTCAGCTCTGGTAGGTTCGGCATTTCGTCTTGAACGGTACCAAGGATCTCTACGCGCTTGATTGAGTCGATACCAAGGTCTGCTTCCATGTCCATTTCTAGATCAAGCATTTCCGTTGGGTAACCCGTTTTCTCAGCGACCACTTCTAGCATCACTTTTTCAGCATCGGCTGATTGTACTGCTACTGGTGTAGCCACGGGAGCCGGTTGCGCTTTAACTGGAACAGGTTGAGCTGCAACAGGCGCTGCCGCTTGAGCCGCTACTTGTGGTGCAGGAACGGCTTTCTGGACTGGAGCTTGCTGAACTGTTGTATTTTGAACTGGCGCAGCTTGTACAGGAGCAGCTTGTACTTGAGCTACAGGCTCTTGAACGATAGCTGTTGGAGTAGCTTGAATTACTGGCTGAGCATTTACAGACGCAACGAAGGTTGGTTGTGCCGTTTGTACTGAACCTTGCGTCAGCATATTAAGTGCAGAGCTGTTGCTGTGCGCTTGCATTTCTAGGTAATGAGCGTGAGCTTTTAGCGTTTCAGCTTGGTGCTGGTGGAACATTTCCATAGAACGCTGTAGGTTCTCAGGAATTGCTACGCCTGCCGTTGCCATTTTCGCTTGCTCAGACATTAAGGTGTTGAATGTGTCACCGTATTGCTGAGGAATCGCCAAGAATTGCTGATGTACTTCTGCTGCTTGTTGTTGAGCATTGAAGAACGACTGCAGTGAAGATTCATCAACCGTTACGTTAGACGGGGCTGTTTGAACCACTTGAGGCTGCTGAGCTGTTGTTGCTACTTGTGCGCTTGGTGCTGGAGCAGCTGACTGTTGTACATTTGAAGCTTGAGGAGCAGCCACAGGTACTTCAACGATTTCTGTTTTAATCACTTCTTTTTCCACGATTTTCTCGACTTCAACTTTCACTTCAACAATCTCAGTCTTTTCGGTGACGTTGCCCGAAGCCAATGATTGATCCATTTTCTTACGAGTAGCAGGGCTGATGTAGTTGGTTGCATTCAGCTTGATGTTCATTGGTGATGCCTTTGCAGGTTCAGCAATGTCAGCTTGGTAAGGGTCAATGTTGTCTAATGAAATACCTGCCACGCACAGTTGAACCGCAGCTAAGCGAAGCTGTTGGTCACTGTCGCCTTTAGGGCTTGGGTTGATGCTGATTGCGTAAAGCTCTTCGTTCTTATCAGCCAATGTTTTCTCAACCAGCTTTTGAAGAATGTTCTTCGGACCGAACTCAACGAATACACGCGCACCGGCTTCATACATCGCTTCAATTTGCTCGCTGAAACGAACCGATTGCAGCATGTGTTGCTTGAACGCTTTCTTAATCGCTTTCGCGTCTTTGCTGTGCAGTTTGCCCGTTGCGTTCGAGTAAAGCGGCAGCGTTGGAGCGCTGAATGAAGCTTTGTCAATTGCAGAAGCAAATGGTTTTTGAGCGTGAGCAACAAGCGGTGTGTGGAAAGCACCAGACACTGGCAGAGCAATCGCTTTGAAGCCTTGTTCTGTTAGCGCTTGTGCTGCTTGTTGAACGGTTGCTGTTGGACCTGCGATAACCAGTTGAGTCGGAGCGTTGTAGTTGGCAATGCTTACGCCTTCGAATTGGCTGATGCAGCTTTCAACGGCTGGAAGCTTGTCTGCGTCTAGGATGACCGCAAACATAGTACCGCTGTCTCCTTGTTCTGGTGTCGCCGCCATCGCGTCGCCACGAGCGAAAGCTAGCTGGTAGTAATCGTCTTGCGAGATAACACCCGATGCACATAGTGCGCTTAGCTCACCAAAGCTGTGGCCTGCGACCATGTCTGCTTTGAAGCCAGCTTGAGTCATGATGTCGAACTGACCCATAGACACAGTACCAATCGCACTTTGCGCATTGGCCGTGTTGGTTAGCACCGCTTCTTGAGCTTTGGTTGCTTCTGGTGTGAAGGTTGGAATTGGGAACAGAATTTGCGACAGAGCCGTTTTCTTGTGTTGACCAAATACTTGATCCGCTTGAGAAAGCTGTTGGCGCATCTCAGGGTAATGACAAGCAAGCTCGCGACCCATGTTGAGGTATTGCGAACCTTGACCTGCAAATAGCGCTGCCACTTTACCTGCGCCGTTTTCTGCAATCAGTGCCGACTCACGGTAGCTAGTACCGTTTGGCATCTGCCAATGTGTTTTTGTTTGGCTCTCAAGCATAGAAAGCGCTTGAGTCAGTTGCGCTAAAAGATCTGCTTGGTCAGTCACGACTAAACCAAGACGAGCATGCTTAGCGTCAACTTCGCGTAGAGCGTGTTGCTCAGCAAGCGCTTCCAGTTTGAACGCAGCGTCTGCAGCTTGAGTTGAAACCTGCTTGAGCTCATTGATCAATGCTTGACGAGATTCCGCACTGAATAACAGAGTTTGCGGTACTTGGCGTTGACGGTATTTGTCACCGCGAGCGTGCTCAGGTGTGTACTCTTCCAATACCACGTGGAAGTTAGTGCCACCAAAACCAAATGAGCTGATACCTGCACGGCGCGGTGTGCCGTCGACACGTTTCATCCAAGGACGAGTTTGTGTGTTTAGGTAGAACGGCGAGTTCTCGATATCCAACTTAGGATTCGGAGCCGATACGTTAATCGTTGGCGGCAGTACTTTGTGGTGCAGTGCTAATGCAGCTTTGATTAAACCTGCAGTACCCGCGGTTGATTTAGTGTGACCAATTTGAGATTTCACAGAGCCTAATGCAATGTGTTGCTTCTCTTCATTGTTCTCACTGAATACCGAGTTTAAGCCACCAAATTCAGCCACATCGCCTGCTGCTGTACCTGTACCGTGCGCTTCTAATAGGCCAAGCGTGTGCGGTGCGAAACCAGCATCATCGTAAGCACGTTTTAGTGCTTTTGCTTGTCCTTCAGGGCGAGGTGCGTAAATACTCTTGAACTTACCATCCGAAGAAGAACCCACACCTTTAATCACTGAGTAGATTCTGTCGCCGTCGCGCTCTGCATCTTCAAGACGCTTCAGAGCAACCATACCGATGCCTTCACCAATCATCATCCCTTTTGAGTCGATGTCGAAAGGTTGAATGGTTTCATTGGTGGTAAATGCGGGTGTTTTAGAGAAGCTCATGTACATGGTTGGCGAGTTATCAGTACACACACCACCTGTGATCATCATTTCACTGCGGCCTTCAACCAGCTCACTTAGAGCCATACGCATAGCGGCTAGAGAACCTGCACACGCAGCATCTACTACACAGTTGATGCCACCAAGGTCAAAGCGGTTAGCGATACGACCTGAAATTACGTTACCCAATGAACCAGGGAATGAGTTCTCTTCCCAGTGGATATATTGGTCTTGGAATTTTTTGATCAGCATTTCGCTGTCTTCGTCGTTGATGCCACTGCTCTTGAAGACTTTTTTCAAAACAGGGTATTGAAGACGTGCATTTAGGCTTTGAGCGATCTTTTGACCACCACCAACACCCAGCGTGATACCGATCTTATCGCGATCGTAGCCTTCAGGCAGCTTGGCATCTTCAAGTACTTCTTTTGCAACGATCAAAGAAAGCAGCTGTGAAGTATCAGTCAGTTCTAGGATATTTGGCGGAAGACCGAACTCCATAGGGTTGAAGTCTACTTCTGGGATGAAACCACCGCGCTTACAGTAAGACTTGTCTGGCGTAGTACGATCTGAATCGTAATAATCTTCTGGACGCCAGTGCGTATCTGGTACTTCAGTAATCGCATCGATCTTTTCGCTGATAAGATCCCAAAATTTATTCAGGTAGCGAGAGTTTGCAAACATGCTCGCCATACCAACGATAGCGACAGGCATATCTTTAAGGCGTTTATTCAGTCGAGAATCGTCGACTGATTCCGGTGTATTTGTCTCGGGTTGGCTCATTATGAGTCTCCACTAGAAATCACAGAAAGTGATGTCGTGTTTTGAGGCTGCGCTTTTAAAGCTATAGAAAGAAAATCTGAAACAGACTTAGGGAAGCGCAGCTGAAAATTCAGGTTGCTGAGTGGCGGCAACCAGATAGAAATTAGTTTTTCGAAGTGCGTTGACTTACGAGAGTAGGGGAGGTGTTTCATGCGCGACGGTGGCATTCAAATGTTGAGGCGATGTCCATTAAAATCCTGTTCAAAGTCTGACTAAACGACAAGTCGGTATCCGCAAAGAAAACGTGTGAATTTGTTTAATGGTTGAGCAGGCTACCCGAGGTGAGTGGTCGATACAATGCTCCCAGAGGCCACTATGATCTGTTCAGACCAGATGAATTTGGCATGGTTTTGGTTTTTGTATTTTTAATTTAATTAACTTATTGATAATTAATGGGTATAGGTTGTTTTTTAGTGTTTTTACTCTATATTTAGACTTGGTGAGATCTATGTCATATTTTTGTAAGTAACATTTAATGGATGCCTCTTGTGTAAGGCTAAGTGTGATCTGTGTTTTAATTTGTTATTATTTGAAAAATTAGTTTTAAGTCCTCATATGAAGGGGGTTTCCCTCCCGTATTCTCTAGGTTCCACTTAATTCATAGCTGAGTTAAATTTGTTCGATTGGATTGTTCCAATCGTGTTTTGAAGAGTGATTTATAGAAGTGAGTTCGAGTTAAATGAAAACTCCCGTTGTTGATTTGTGGCTATGTTCTCTGAGTAACTTAAATGACCAGCCAGACATTGTATCTCAGCTCAAAAAGAGACTGACGGCCGACGAGATAGTCAAAGTTGAGCGCTATCGAATGCCTTCATCTCAAATTCAGGCCCTGTATGTTCGAAACTACCTAAGAAAGGTATTGTCTAGCTATTCTGATTTGATGCCTGAAGCGTGGCGCTTTGAATATGGTGAGAAAGGGAAGCCAAGATTAATTGAGAAACAACAAATAGAAACCGGCCTGAATTTCAATATCAGTCATAGCAAAGAACATTTGTTAATCGCAGTTTGCCAGATAGAAGGTAAGCAAGTTCAGCTAGGTGTTGATATTGAACATGCCAGAAGCTCGACCAATATCGACTCGATCATGAAGCACTATTTTTCAGATACGGAATTGACGGATTTACTTGAGCTCAGCAAAGAAGAACAGAGAGAGCGCTTTTTCGATCTTTGGGCGCTGAAGGAGTCGTATATCAAAGCGACAGGTAAAGGGCTAGCCACATCGTTGCGAAGCTTTTCGTTCGATTTCTCCAATCTGACGGAGCAAACACTGTCACTTCACGCTTCGGATTTTCAACCAAACTTGCAGGATGAAATTAGATTGCATGGTGAAATCAGCATATACAGTGGAGTTGGGTTGGATGTTACTGAGAAAACCGAGAGTTCTACAGGTTGGCAATGTTGCTTGGGGCGGTTGGATGAACAGTATCGTTTCGCCGTGACTCTTGGTGGTCATTTGTTACCCATGCAGATAGAGATGAGAAGCTTTTCGCCGTCTCATCTCTTTACGTCTATGTAGATAAAATAAAGTTAGCTCGTTTCGCCAAGCATCGCTTTTAATACTTCAGCAGGCACTGGCTGCAGTTGCTTGTCTTTATCAAGGCAGACCATTTCAATATCACCAATCACGGCAGGCTTAGTCGCATCTTTACGCCATACCTCTTGTCGCCATAAGGTTTTGTATTTTCCATCGAGTTCAAAAGAGGTTCGGATGTCGCAGATCTCAGCGAACTCAACCCCATCTTGAAAAGTCATGTTGGCTTTATAGACCGCAAAACCTAATCCATGTTCATTCCACAATGTTGCCAGTTTATCGCTACCCAATACATGTTCGCGCGCACGCTCAAAGTACTTTAGAAAGTTAGGGTGATAAACCACACCTGAGTGATCGGTATCTTCATAGTAAATTTGTACTGGGTGATGGTAGATCTGGCTCATTGATATCAACTCTTATTAAGTAGCGTTGTAGTAAATCTGACTAAGTTGTGCAGCACTCTACAGGATAGGTAGAAATTACTTCAAGGCATCATCGACTATCGAGCTTTTGGTCAGACCTCATTCGGCCTTATTCATTACTAATACGTTGGTCAGCTTCCACCCATTTACAAATATTCTATGTGTCACTTTCCACCCATTGATTTTTGCAGCGAGTTGGTGATTGCAGCAGGCAGATATCATGAAGCCTTATGGTTAAAGGGTTGTTAATGATTTGTGTCAATGTGGCGCGCTAATTGCCTTAGTGAAAGCACGCAGTTCCCATTGAAGGGCTGCTTTGTTTACTAAGGAGAATAATAATGTTTAAGCCTCTTACCCTGCTGTCTGTCTCTGCTCTGGCGCTCACAAGTTTTAATGCTGCTGCAAACTGTGACCCAGGTGAAATCGTGATTAAATTCAGTCATGTAACCAATACCGATAAGCACCCGAAAGGCATTGCCGCTTCTTTACTGGAAGAGCGAGTAAACACGGAAATGAATGGCAAAGCTTGTATGCAAGTTTTCCCTAATTCAACACTCTACGATGATAATAAAGTACTGGAAGCCCTGTTAAATGGTGATGTTCAAATGGCGGCTCCTTCGCTGTCTAAATTTGAGAAGTTCACTAAGAAATACCGCATTTTTGACCTTCCTTTCCTATTTGAAGACGTAGAAGCTGTTGACCGTTTCCAAAACTCAGAGTCTGGCGAAAAGCTGAAGAACGCGATGAAGCGTCGTGGCCTTCAAGGCCTAGCGTTTTGGCACAATGGCATGAAACAGATGTCAGCAAACAAACCTCTTATCAATCCTGAAGACGCGGAAGGTTTGAAATTCCGTGTTCAAGCATCAGACGTATTGGTTGCTCAGTTTGAACAGCTAGGTGCTAACCCACAGAAGATGTCTTTCAAAGAAGTATACGGTGGCCTACAAACTAAGGTTATCGATGGCCAAGAGAACACATGGTCAAACATCTACGGTAAGAAGTTCTTTGAAGTACAAGACGGCGTGACAGAAACTAACCACGGTATTCTTGATTACCTGGTAGTAACGTCGAACGACTTCTGGAAAGACCTACCTGAAGATGTACGTACGCAACTTGGCACAATCGTTCAAGAAGTGTCTGAGACTCGTAACGCAGAATCTTCAAAAGTTAACCTAGCGAACAAAAACAACATCATCGAAGCTGGTGGTGAGGTTCGTACGCTTACGCCTGAACAGCGTGAAGCATGGGTAACTGCGCTTCAACCAGTATGGAAGAAGTTTGAAAAAGACATCGGTTCAGATCTTATCGATGCAGCGTTAGCTTCAAACCAATAACACCGCTAAGGGAGTGGCGTGCATTTCGCCACTCCTTATTAAAATAACTATAAGCGGAGTCAATTATGGATAATCCTCAAATGGAACAGCCAAATTCTAGCGAATCAGCACTGGAAACCTCTTTTTTTTCCAAAGTCGGAAGAGTTACCGATGTGATTGAAGAGTCATTAATCGCATTTTTCCTTGGCGCAATGACGCTACTTACTTTTGCCAATGTGGTATTTCGATACGCATTCAATGGCAATATCTTATGGGCACTAGAACTGACGGTGTTCATGTTCGCTTGGATGGTGTTAGTGGGCGCATCTTATGGCGTTAAAAAACACTTCCACATTGGTGTTGATGTAATCATCAACCTTGCCCCAGAAAAGCTACGCAAAGTGTATGCGTTAATCGCCGTCACAAGCTGCCTAGCATTCTCAATCTTACTTCTTATAGGTTCTTGGAATTACTGGTACCCGTTCGCGACTGAGCGCGCTTGGTACGAGACCGATGATATTCCAATGCCAGAGATGCTTCAGTTCCTTGCCGACTGGATGAATGAAGGCGAGCGATACGAGAAACTGCCACGTTTTATTCCTTACATGGCACTGCCTATTGGTATGGCAATGCTGACGTTCCGTTTTGCCCAAGTTGCTTACCAAGTAGTCACAGGCAAGCTTGATCGCATGATAGCGGGGCATGAAGCCGAAGAAGAGCTGGATGCATTGAAAGCTGATGTGTTAGCGGGTTCTGATGAAGACGCGACAGCGGTATTGGATTCGACTAAGCAAAACAAGGCGAACGAGTCGGGTACAAAATCTAACGGTAAGGAAGACTAATCATGGCAATGTTATTTCTATTTTTAATGGTAATTGCTTTCATGTTGGTCGGTGTACCAATTGCGATTTCCCTTGGTTTATCGAGCGTTATATTCTTGTTGATGCACTCTGATGCGTCACTAGCTTCGGTTGCACAAACGTTGTTCAACGCATTTGCAGGCCACTACACACTCTTAGCGATCCCTTTCTTTATCTTGGCCTCTAGCTTCATGTCCACTGGGGGTGTGGCGAAACGTATTATCCGTTTTGCTATCGCAATGGTCGGCTGGTTCCGCGGCGGTTTAGCGATGGCGTCGGTTGTGGCATGTATGATGTTCGCAGCGTTATCTGGATCGTCTCCAGCAACGGTAGTGGCAATCGGTAGTATTGTTATCGCGGGTATGATCAAAAACGGCTACACAAAAGAGTTCGCGGCAGGGGTTATCTGTAACGCGGGTACTTTGGGTATCTTGATTCCACCATCCATCGTTATGGTGGTTTACGCTGCGGCGACGGATGTATCTGTCGGTCGTATGTTCTTAGGCGGCGTGATTCCTGGTCTGTTGGCGGGTGTGATGTTGATGATAGCTATCTACATTGCAGCACGTATTAAGAAAATTCCTGCACAGCCATTTGTGGGCTGGGGTGAGATGTTCGCGGCCGCGAAGGATGCGAGCTGGGGCTTGTTGCTGATTGTTATCATTTTAGGTGGTATCTACGGAGGTATCTTTACTCCGACAGAAGCGGCGGCTGTTGCAGCGGTTTACGCGTTCTTCATTGCCAACTTTATCTACAAAGATATGGGGCCGTTTGCGGACAAGAAAAATACGAAGCCTGCTTTGGTGAAAGTGTTCCAAACGTTTTTCCATAAAGACACCAAAGACACGCTCTATGATGCGGGTAAGCTGACCATCATGTTGTTGTTTATCATTGCCAATGCTCTGATTCTTAAGCATGTACTGACAGAGGAGCGCATTCCTCAGATGATCACGGAATCCATGTTGTCTGCAGGTTTAGGGCCGATCACCTTCTTGATTGTGGTGAACGTTCTACTCTTGATTGGTGGGCAGTTCATGGAGCCATCAGGCTTGCTGATCATCGTTGCGCCGTTGGTATTCCCTATTGCAATTGCACTGGGCATCGACCCAATTCACCTAGGTATCATGATGGTGGTGAACATGGAGATAGGGATGATAACGCCGCCTGTTGGGCTTAATTTGTTTGTGACTGCCGGGGTTGCCAAGATGTCGATGATGAACGTGGTAAAAGCAGCGTTGCCGTGGGTTGGCGTGATGTTCTTGTTCTTGATTATCGTAACTTACGTACCTTGGGTATCAACATGGTTACCGACTACCTTGATGGGGCCTGAGATCATCACTAAGTAGATAGTGAAGTAACAACGAAGTGATGAGGAGGGTTAAACCTCCTCATCGATAATCTTGCCATATCTAGAACCTGAATCAATCTGCTCATACAGCGCTCTTTTTGCCTCTAATTCTGGCGTGTCTAAGTTGACATGATTGTCAGTGTAAAAAATACCGTCAATTTCAAACGTATCGGTGATCGAGGGAACTTTTGTTTTCTCACCCATAATGACCTCCTTACCACCTTGGTTGCATAACATCCTGTTGTGAAATAAGTATAGGTGATCTTGCTCCCAAATTTAATTTAGTTTTCGCTCTGTCGGTATGACTCTTTAACTAGTTGGTGTTTTTGCATTTTATCGTAGAGGGTTTTACGTGGAAGTTGCAGTCTATCCATAGTCTGTTTAATACTGCCATTACATTCAATAAGTGCTTGTTTTAACGTGTTTTTCTCAAAGTCAGACACCAGTTCTGCCAAAGACAGTTCTTGAGTGACTTGATTGGTGTTGTCTGATAAGTGAGAAAGCTTACCTAAAAGTACAAACCGCTCAGCTGTATTACGCAATTCTCGTACATTTCCCGGCCAATCATGGGCTAAAAGCGCGTGCAGCTCCTTTTGTGGAAGTGCTGGTGCTGTCTTGCCATAACGTGCAGCAGCGACCAGTAAGAAGTGGTGGAAGAGTGCTGGGATATCTTCTTGACGGCTTCTTAACGGCGGTAAATCCAAGGTGACAACGTTGAGTCGATAATAGAGGTCTTGGCGGAAAACGCCTTCTTCAGCCGCCTTCTTTAGGTCGACTTTGGTTGCGGCGATTACTCGAATATCGAGAGGCACTAAACCGTTTGAGCCAACCCTTTCAATAACGCGCTCTTGTAAGACGCGCAACAGGCGAATTTGTGCCTGCATCGGCATGGACTCAATTTCATCTAAGAATAGAGTTCCGCCTTGAGCAAATTCAAATTTACCCACTCGCTTGCTTTCTGCGCCAGTGAACGCACCTTTCTCATGACCATACAGTTCACTCTCTATCAGGTTTTCAGGTACCGCACCGCAATTGACGGCGACGAAGTTTTGTTCTCGCCGGCTGCTTTGTTCATGTAGAGAGCGTGCGACCAACTCTTTGCCTGTGCCAGTTTCACCAAAGAGTAAAATGTCAGCGTTAGTATCTGCCACATGAGTGATGATAGAACGCAGGTCGGTCATTGATTGCGTGTCACCAATGATTCTCGGCCCAAGCGCTTTACTGGCCTTTAAAGAGCGCTTCAATTCAAGATTCTCGAGTGTGAGTTGACGTTTTTCTATTGCTCGTTTGGTGGTTTCGATTAGACGTTCATTGGCGAACGGCTTTTCGATGAAGTCATAGGCGCCATCTTGGATCGCTTGTACAGCCATCGAAATATCGCCGTGACCAGTAATCATAATCACGGGGATCTCTTTGTCTTTGTGCATCACGGTGTTGAGCAGATCATGCCCGGATAGACCTGGTAGACAGATATCAGTGATGATCACGTGAGGTAAGCCGTTTTCTTGAATCGCGAGCAGAGCAGACTCCGCATCGGGAAAGAATTCGGCATCAATATCGGCGAGCTCAAAGCTCTGTTCAATAGCCATTCTCAGATCGGATTCATCATCAATGAAATAGACGTGACACATAGTTATTCCTTTAATCTTTTATTTTTATTGTTGGTGAAGGTGTACTGGTTTGCTTAGCGACTAATCTGATTCTTTTGTTGGAACTATGGGTAACTCGATACTAAATCGAGCCCCGCCTTGAGGGCTACTACCGGTAACGAGCTTGCCATTTATTCCGCTGATTATTTGTTGAGAAATCGATAGCCCAAGTCCAAGTCCATTTTTCTTGGTGGTATGGAAGGGTTCAAAAAAATTTCCGTTAGAAGGGGAGGTGAAGCCTGGACCATTGTCATCGACATGAATCAGCAAGGTCTTGGCTTGTTGATGGTCGGGCTTCCTAATCTCTAACAGAATAGCTAATTGTTTGTCGTCTTGTTGTTCCATCGCCTGAATCGCGTTAGTCAGCAAATTAATGATCACTTGTTCCAATTGAATGGCGTTGGCGAGCACGCAAGCATCAAAGGTTTCAGGAAGTTCGTTGACCTTTACTCGTTCACTCTTGAGTTGTGGTTTCATCAGTTCTTTTGACGAGTGCAATACTGGCAGTATCTGTAACGTGTGCAGCTCTTCCGCAGTGGATTTCTTTGCAAAGGAACGAAGCTGGTGGCTTATCTTAGCCATACGGTCAGTGAGCGCCGAGATTCGCGATAGGTTGTCATCGACACGCTCGGTTTTTTCTTTGGCAAGAAACAGTCGGCCGTTGTCGGCATAACTGCGAATCGCAGCAAGCGGGTTATTCAGTTCATGGCTGATGCTTGCTGACATTTGCCCCAACACTGCCAGTTTGGCGGCTTGGATGAGTTCGTCTTGTGTCTGCCTCAGTACATGTTCAGTTTCGATTCGGTGCTTAATCTCGACATGCAACTCTGATGTTCGTTCAAGCACTTGAAATTCTAGCTTTTGCTTGGCTTCGGATTGCAGTCTGTCTATCTGAGCTCGTCTTTGTTGTCGATGGTGATTGAGTTGCATCGTTAGATAAATAATCGCAAAAATAAGGCTCAAAACCACAAGGTAAGCAACCAAGTCCCACCAAACTAAGTGGGTCGGAGAAAATACTCGTATGGTGAGTTTTGGCTCGGCTAGGAAGCGTGAGGAGTTAAAGAACTGCTCTTGGACGAGCTTGTGGGGAGACTCAATATTGCTAGTAGCACTCTCTAAGTCACCGGAGAAGTGCAGGCTTTCTATTTTTGTATCGAGATACTGCCTGCTTTCTTGAATTTGAGTGTGTTGTTCTTCGCTTAATGGTTGAAGGCTTTTGAACAGCCACTCAGGATTACTCGACATAAATACGATCTGGTCTTTATCGTCAGCAACAAAAAAACTCTGTTTGCCTTTCCAACTTGCTTCAATCAGCGATAAATCCATCTTTACGACAATGACGCCAATAATCTCGGCGGCATAGGCGACGGGGTAAGAATAATAATAGCCTCGTTTCCCAGAGGTTGAACCTAGCGCAAAATATTGATTTTCATTGCCAAGAATCGCTTCTTGAAAGTAGGGACGGAAAGCGAAATTTCGCCGAATAAAAGAACGCGGTAGATTCCAGTTACTGGCTGCTATGGTGGTGCCAATGCTATCTAACAGATAGGTGTCCGATGCTTGAATCACCGAGTTTACGTGTTCTAGGTAGCGATTGGTGAGTTCGATTTGCGCAGAGTTACTTGGAGAGTGAAGAGCATCGACCAACTCTTTGTCTTTTGAAAGCAGCTCGGGAATGTGCGCGAACTTGTCGAGTTGGCTTGAAATATGAACCGAAAATCGGTCTAGCTTAGATTGATGATCATTTAACAAACTTTCATGGCTTGTGTTCCACACCCAATGACCGCCGAACACCATTAGTAAACTGTATGTGGCCATTAATAGGATTGGGATTCTCAAAGCTTGAAACATGAAGGCTCTCCGCTCATTTCTTTGGTAAATAATCAAGCCTGTCTTCTCTCGTTTATGGTAGCAAATAGCGGTAGTGTTTGCTGAAAGTAGACAGTCGCCAGATGGATGTAGGTTAAGGGTTTGTAACGGGGATTGTTGAAAAAGTTATCGACTCTGAGGGGTAAAACAAGAGCAAGATCTCTTTTTAAGGTTTTTAGCAAAAAAAGCCCTCGATTCCCTTGAAAAAGTCGCTATTGTCCCCATTTCTGTTGTGCTAAGTGATGATTTGATCGTTTTTGTATCATTTAGTTGGACGAATTTAGAGCATTCATCATCATGCAGAGGTGAACGGCTCGACAGAGATTAAACAGATCGCTAGAATGTCGCGTCTAAAATTTCTGTCCTGAGGCTAATCGGAGATACCTTTCTTGTTTTCGAAAACAAGCTTTATTGCGTTTTAATCGACGCGTGAAGAACGAAGATATCGCTGATTAGTCTGGTGTTTGGTTGAATAATCAATTCAGACATCAATGCTCGATTTTAAATTAGGTGTTCGGATAGAGCACTACACAAGGATGCAGCCAACAACGTCGGCTTTTGAATTAAAGCTAAGTTACGGCTCATATGCTCAGATTACTGAGCCAGTTTTGAGGTTTATATAATGCAAGTTACTGTTGAAACGCTAGAAGGCCTAGAGCGCCGTCTTAATATTACTGTTCCTGCTGCTAACATCGAAGATGCAGTTACAGCTGAACTACGCAACATCGCGAAAAACCGTCGTTTCGATGGCTTCCGTAAAGGCAAAGTGCCAATGAAGATGGTTGCTAAAATGTACGGCAAAGCAGTACGTCAAGACGTGATGGGCGAAGTAATGCAACGTCACTTCATCGAAGCGATCGTTAAAGAGAAAATCAACCCAGCTGGCGCACCTACTTTCGCACCAGTTGAAAACAACGAAGGCGCTGACCTAGTATTCAACGCAACTTTTGAAGTTTACCCAGAAGTTGAGCTGAAAGGTCTAGAAAACATCACTGTTGAAAAACCAGCAGTAGAAGTTAAAGAAGCTGACGTTGAAGAGATGATCGAAACTCTACGTAAGCAACAAGCGACTTGGACTGAAGTTGAAGCTGCTGCTGACGCTGGTTCTCGTGCAACTATCGACTTCGTTGGTTCTATCGACGGTGAAGAGTTTGAAGGCGGCAAAGCTGAGAACTTCCCACTAGAGATGGGCGCTGGTCGCATGATCCCTGGTTTTGAAGACGGTATCGTTGGTAAAACAGCAGGTATGGAATTCGAAATCGAAGTAAACTTCCCAGAAGATTACCACGCTGAAAACCTAAAAGGTAAAGCTGCTAAGTTCTCTATCAAGCTGAACAAAGTTGAAGCTCGTGAGCTTCCAGAACTAAACGAAGAATTCGTTTCTAAGTTCGGCGCAGCTGAAGGCGTTGAAGGCCTTAAAGCTGAAGTTCGTAAGAACATGGAGCGTGAGCTTAAGCAAGCTGTTAAGAACCGCATCAAAGAGCAAGCAATCGACGGTCTAGTTAACGAAAACAACATCGACGTACCTTCTGCTCTAATCGATCAAGAGATCGGTGTTCTACGTCAACAAGCTGCTCAACGTTTCGGTGGTAACACTGAAGCTGCTGACCAACTTCCACGTGAGCTGTTCGAAGAGCAAGCTAAACGTCGCGTAGTTGTAGGTCTTCTTCTTGGTGAAGTAATCAAGACTGAAGAGCTAAAAGCTGATGACGAGAAAGTTAAAGCTATCATCGAAGAGATGGCTACAGCATACGAAGATCCAACAGAAGTTATTGCTTACTACGAGCAAAACGAGCAAATGATGAACAACATGCGCAATGTTGCTCTAGAAGAGCAAGCTATTGATGCAATCATCGCTAAAGCTCAAGTTTCTGATAAAGAAGTTAGCTTCAACGAGCTAATGAATCAGCAACCTGCTTAATATAGTAATATCTGACGTAGAAGGTTGACGTACGGTCAACAATTCTGCTAACAATGGTCCGTATGATTTAATCATTCGGGCCATTTATTTTAGGGACATAAGAATATGAGCTACCAAGAAAAAAATACAATGCCATCGATTATGGACGCACTAGTTCCTATGGTGGTTGAACAGACTTCCCGTGGTGAACGTTCTTACGATATTTATTCTCGTCTATTAAAAGAACGTATCATTTTCTTAACAGGTCAAGTGGAAGACCACATGGCAAATCTTGTCGTGGCTCAACTGCTTTTCTTGGAATCAGAAAACCCAGACAAAGATATCTATCTTTACATCAACTCACCTGGCGGTAGCGTAACAGCGGGCATGTCTATCTATGATACAATGCAGTTCATCAAGCCAAACGTGAGCACCGTATGTATGGGTCAAGCTTGCTCTATGGGTGCATTCTTACTAGCGGGTGGTACTCCGGGTAAGCGTCACGTGCTTCCAAACTCACGTGTAATGATTCACCAGCCACTTGGCGGCTTCCAAGGCCAAGCGTCTGATATTCAAATTCACGCGCAAGAGATCCTAACGATCAAGCAAAAGCTAAACAAACTATTGGCAGAGCACACAGGTCAGCCTCTAGAGGTTGTTGAGCGTGATACAGATCGTGACAATTTCATGTCTGCTGATCAGGCTGTAGAATACGGTTTGGTGGATTCAGTTCTTAATCACCGCGGTCAATAATTGCAGGGCAATTGTTTAACGCAAAGTGATTCAAATTGATATACACTCAAACATAGAGAGTAAAGGCTAAGAGGTTAGCGAATGACAGATAAAAGCAAAGAGGGTGGTAGCGGTAAATTGCTTTACTGCTCTTTCTGTGGCAAAAGCCAGCACGAAGTTCGCAAGTTAATCGCAGGTCCTTCTGTTTACATTTGTGATGAATGTGTCGATCTTTGTAACGACATTATTCGTGAAGAAATTAAAGATGTTCTTCCAAAGAAAGAATCGGAATCGCTGCCAACGCCGCGTGAGATTCGTGAGCATCTTGACGACTATGTAATCGGTCAAGAATACGCGAAAAAAGTGCTAGCAGTTGCAGTATATAACCACTACAAGCGTTTACGTAATGGTGATACGACGGCTGAAGGCGTAGAGCTCGGTAAGAGTAACATTCTTCTTATTGGTCCTACTGGTAGTGGTAAAACCCTACTGGCTGAAACACTGGCTCGTTTCCTAGACGTTCCTTTCACAATGGCAGATGCAACAACACTAACCGAAGCGGGTTATGTAGGCGAAGATGTTGAAAACATCATCCAGAAGTTGCTTCAGAAATGTGATTACGACGTAGCGAAAGCGGAACGCGGCATTGTTTACATCGATGAAATCGATAAGATTTCTCGTAAAGCTGAAAACCCATCGATCACGCGTGACGTGTCTGGTGAAGGTGTACAGCAAGCTCTATTAAAACTTGTTGAAGGTACAGTAGCTTCAGTTCCACCTCAAGGTGGTCGTAAGCATCCACAGCAAGAGTTCTTGCAAGTGGACACGTCTAAGATCCTATTTATCTGTGGTGGTGCGTTTGCCGGCCTAGATAAAGTGATTGAGCAACGTGTAGAAACAGGTTCAGGTATCGGCTTTGGCGCAGAAGTGCGTTCAAAAGACGAAACCAAAACTATCGGTGAACTGTTCACTCAAGTAGAACCTGAAGATCTAGTGAAGTATGGTTTGATTCCAGAATTCATTGGTCGTCTACCTGTTACAACAACACTGACAGAGCTTGATGAAGAAGCGCTAATCCAAATCCTTTGTGAGCCAAAGAATGCACTGACAAAACAGTACGCTGCATTATTTGAGCTTGAGGATACAGAGTTAGAATTCCGTGAAGACGCCCTACGCGCAATTGCGAAGAAAGCAATGAACCGTAAAACGGGTGCTCGTGGTCTACGCTCTATCTTGGAAGGTGTTCTACTAGAAACTATGTACGAACTGCCATCTTCAACTGATGTAAGCAAGGTTGTGATTGATGAGTCGGTAATTAATGGTGAGTCAGAACCACTATTGATTTACAGCAACTCAGATAACCAAGCAGCTGTTGCAGAGTAGGTCTTTTTAAGACTACACACTCAAATTGAAAAAGGAGGTAAGCAATTACCTCCTTTTTTTTATTCTTCCATTGAATCCAGTCGTTTAAGCCCCATATACTGCTTTATAAGTTAAAGCGGAAGAGAGAAATATATGAACTTGGAACGTTCCGAGCGTATCGAAATCCCCGTGCTACCTCTACGTGATGTAGTGGTTTACCCACACATGGTTATTCCATTGTTTGTTGGTCGTGAAAAATCGATTACTTGCCTTGAATCGGCAATGGAAGCTAACAAACAAGTACTACTTGTAGCGCAGAAAGAAGCGGACACTGATGAGCCTTCAATCGACGACCTATTTAACGTAGGTACAGTCGCTACTATTCTTCAGTTGCTAAAGCTGCCAGATGGTACCGTAAAAGTACTTGTCGAAGGTCAGCAGCGTGCAAAAATTCACCAGTTCAAAGAGAGTGAGTTTTTCTTAGCGGATGCCGAATACGTTGTAACCTCAGAACTTGACGAAAAAGAACAAGAAGTGGTTGTTCGCAGTGCGATCAATCAATTCGAAGGCTTTATTAAGCTGAACAAAAAGATTCCACCAGAGGTTCTAACCTCGCTGAACGGTATTGATGAGGCTGCTCGCCTTGCTGATACGATTGCTGCGCACATGCCACTTAAACTGGTAGATAAGCAGCACGTTCTAGAAATTTCAGATGTGACGGAACGCCTGGAATTCTTGATGGGCCAAATGGAGTCAGAAATTGATATCCTGCAAGTTGAAAAACGCATCCGTGGCCGCGTTAAGAAACAGATGGAAAAGTCTCAGCGTGAGTACTATCTGAATGAGCAAATGAAAGCGATTCAGAAAGAACTGGGCGAGATGGACGACGCGCCTGATGAATTCGAGACTCTGAAGAAGAAGATCGAAGATTCTAAGATGCCTCAAGAAGCTCGTGAAAAAACTGAGCAAGAACTGCAAAAACTGAAAATGATGTCGCCAATGTCTGCTGAAGCAACAGTAGTACGTAGTTACATTGATTGGATGGTAGGCGTTCCTTGGGCTAAGCGTTCAAAAGTTAAAAAGAATTTAGCGAAAGCGGAAGAGATCTTAAACGAAGATCACTATGGCTTAGAGCGTGTTAAAGAACGTATTCTTGAGTACTTGGCAGTACAAAATCGTATCAACAAGCTAAAAGGTCCAATCCTTTGTCTTGTAGGTCCTCCTGGTGTTGGTAAAACCTCACTAGGTCGTTCGATTGCTGCGGCAACGGGTCGTAAGTACACACGTATGGCGCTAGGCGGCGTTCGTGATGAAGCTGAGATTCGTGGTCACCGTCGTACGTACATCGGTTCACTTCCGGGTAAATTAATCCAGAAGATGTCTAAAGTTGGCGTTAAGAACCCACTGTTCCTATTAGATGAAATCGATAAGATGTCTTCTGATATGCGTGGCGACCCATCTTCAGCGCTTCTAGAAGTTCTAGACCCTGAGCAAAACAATGCATTCAACGATCACTATCTAGAAGTCGATTACGATCTGTCTGATGTGATGTTCGTGGCAACGTCTAACTCAATGGACATTCCTGGCCCACTGCTGGACCGTATGGAAGTGATTCGCCTGTCTGGTTACACAGAAGATGAAAAGCTGAACATTGCTAAGAGCCACCTATTGGACAAGCAAGTTCAACGCAACGGTCTTAAGCCTCATGAGATTGAGATTGAAGACTCTGCAATCATCGGCATCATTCGTTACTACACACGTGAAGCGGGTGTACGTAGCCTAGAGCGTGAAATCTCTAAGATCTGTCGTAAAGCTGTGAAGAACATCTTGCTAGACAGCGACCTTAAGTCTGTAACGGTTAATATTGATAACCTGAAAGAGTACTTAGGCGTTCAACGTCATGACTTCGGTAAAGCGGATGAAAGTAACCGTATTGGTCAAGTGACTGGTTTAGCTTGGACTCAAGTTGGTGGTGATCTACTGACTATCGAAACTGAAGCAATGCCGGGTAAAGGTAAGCTAACGCAAACCGGTTCACTTGGTGATGTGATGAAAGAATCGATTCAAGCGGCAATGACCGTGGTTCGTTCTCGTGCCGAGAAACTGGGTATTAACTCAGATTTCTACGAAAAGCGCGATATTCACGTTCACGTACCGGAAGGTGCTACACCGAAAGATGGCCCTAGTGCGGGTATCGCAATGTGTACTGCATTGGTCTCTAGCTTAACGGGTAACCCTGTAAAAGCAGAGGTTGGTATGACCGGTGAAATTACCCTTCGTGGTGAAGTTTTACCTATCGGTGGCTTGAAAGAAAAGCTTCTTGCAGCGCACCGCGGTGGCATTAAAACGGTCTTGATTCCTAAAGACAATGAACGTGATTTGGAAGAGATTCCAGACAACGTAATCGCTGACTTGAAGGTGATTCCGGTTCAATGGATTGATGAAGTACTGAAAGTCGCACTAGAACGAGATCCGTCAGGGGTCGAGTTCGACGTGAAAAAATAGTGATGCATAGCAAAAATAAGTAAAGAATTACGCTGATAGACCCGAAAAGGCTTGTCAGCGTTTTTTTTGGACGCTAAGTTATTCGACTAAAGCGGCAGCCCTTTTGTAATAAGGCTTGCGGCTAAATTAAAACCAAAATGGAACGTACAGTCATCGAGAAGTAGTCACAGATGACACATAGGGGAAAAACAGTGAATAAAACACAACTAGTAGAATCAATCGCAGAAAACGCAGACATCTCTAAAGCTTCAGCTGGTCGCGCTCTAGACGCTTTCATCGAAGCAGTTGGCACAACGTTACAATCAGGCGACCAAGTTGCACTTGTTGGCTTTGGTACTTTCAGTGTTCGTACTCGTGCTGCTCGTACAGGTCGTAACCCAAAAACTGGTGAAGAGATCCAAATCGCAGAAGCTAAAGTACCTGGCTTCAAAGCGGGTAAAGCACTTAAAGACGCATGTAACTAATTTTTGTTGCTGAAACCTCGAGTTTTGTGAGGGGAAGGCAGTAATATGCGTTTACTGTTTGAACAATGATGTTTCATTTTTAAACAGTATATGTGCAAAGCACATTGAACTTATTTAAATTATGCGCATCCTACTGATGCGCATTTCTTTTTCTGATAATATCGCGTGAATAGATTTTTATTTTGAAGCCAATGCTTCATATCCGGAGAGCACTTAAATTATGATGGATCGATTACGCGAAGGCGTGAATAGCATCGCGGTAAAAATTATCCTTGGGTTGATTATCCTGTCATTCGTATTCGCAGGTGTAGGCAGCTACATCACCGGTGGCGGTAACAACGCAGCAGCTAAAGTTGGCAACACAGAAATTGCTCGTGGTGAGTTCGAACAAGCTTACCAAAACGAACGTAATCGCATGCAATCTCAACTTGGCGATTACTTCGCTCAAATGCTTGCAGACCCTGCATACGTTGAGTCTTTCCGTAAGTCAGTACTTGATCGCATGATCAACGATGTTCTACTTGAGCAGCAAGCAGAGTCTCTAGGCCTACGAATCAGTGATTCTCAAATCCGTACCATGATTCTAGAAATGCCTCAGTTTCAAACGGCTGGTCAATTCGACCAAGAAGTTTACCAATCGGCATTACGTCGTGCAGGTTTCAGCGCAGAAAGCTTCGCTGAATACATGCGTCGTGACCTAATGCGTAACCAGTTTGTTACTGCACTTCAAGGCAGTGAATTTGTTCTTCAAGGCGAAATTGATATTCAGAGCAAGCTTATTGCTCAAACTCGTGACATTCGCACAGTGACACTATCTGTTGCTGACCTAGCGAAAAATATCGAGTTAACTGACGAGCAAATCGAACAGTACTACCAAGAGAACCCTGCGGCTTACACTCGTCCAGAGCAGGCTAAGGTGTCTTACATCGAACTTTCTGCTGAAGCACTTAAATCGCAACTTGAAGTTAGCGATGAGGAAGCACAGAAATACTACCAAGAGCATCTAGACAAGTACTCTACTGAAGAGCAACGTAAAGTTAGCCACATTCTAGTTCAAGGTGATGACGAAGCGAAAGCTCAGTCTATCCTAGACGAGCTAAATGCAGGTGCTGATTTTGCTACGCTAGCAGAAGAAAAATCTGACGACTTCGGTAGTGCAGATGTTGGCGGTGACCTAGGTTGGATTGAACGCGATGTTATGGATCCAGCATTCGAAGAGGCGGCTTTCGCTCTTGAGAATATTGGCGATACGACTGGCTTAGTTAAATCTGATTTTGGCTACCACATCATCAAGCTAGACGAAGTAAAAGCATCTCAAGCTCAGCCTTACACTGAAGTTGCTACTGATATTAAGCAAGAGCTTCTAGACCAACACGCCGTTGATCAGTTCTACGAGCAACAAACTGAACTTGAAAAAGTAGCGTTTGAATTCCCAGATTCTCTAGACGACTCTGCTGAAGCTATCAACGCGAAGATCACGACGACTGATTTCATCTCTCAAGCTGACGCTCCAGAAGTTCTGATGACGCCTGCAGTAATGCAAGCTATCTTGAGCCCTGAAGTGAAAGAAGACGGTTTGAACTCTGAAGTTATCGAAGTGGCTCCTGAGCACGTTATTGTTGTACGTGTAGAAGAGACTCGCGACGAAACAGTTCTTCCTTTAGCAGAAGTGAAAGATCAAGTTGTAGCTGCATTGTCTGCTGTAAAAGCAGAGCAACAAGCGGTAGAGCTAGGTGTTTCTCTAGTAAACGAACTTAAGCAAGGTAATGAAGCGGTACTGGCGGATAACAGCCTTGAGTTTACTGAACTTGAAACCATTGACCGTAATTCTCCATTAGCTGCATCTGTATTCGCTCTAGTGAAACCAGAAGCCGGCCAAGCTGTGTTCGGTCAATCTAAAGATCAAGACGGTAACATCGTTGTTGTTGAGCTTTCTAAAGTAACGGCTGAAATCAACCCTGCTTACAGCACACAACTTGGTGCACAGTTAGAGCGCGTTGGTAATCAACAAGACCTTACTAATGTACTAAACGTACTGCGTAAAAATGCAGACGTTGAATACTACATCGTTGGTCAAGCTCAATAAGCTTTGAATTTACTCGGTAGTCTTCTGCCGAGTAATGCAACTTGAGAATACAACTTGAAAGTAGTGCAGCAACTCGGTTTGCGAGCTAGCTAACAAATTGATGAAAATTAGATGTATAACGAAGCGGGTCACTTAGGTGACCCGCTTTATTTTTGTCTGGTGAGTGTTTTATCTAGCGCAGCAAATGCATAAGTTACGTTTTTTGAACAAAGGAACGGTTTATGCGCACGATATATTCAACATTATTTCTTACATTTCTGATTCTGTTAAGCCCCGCAGCGTATGCAGACAGCCCAACTAAGGCAGAGCTTTACGATGGCATTGAGATTACGGTCAATATCAATACCGCGACAGCTGAAGAGCTGTCAGCGCTATTGGTTGGTGTTGGGGATAAGAAAGCTCAAGAGATCGTCGATTACAGGGATCAAAACGGGGCATTTACGACTGCTGATGATTTGGTGAGTGTGAAAGGGATAGGTGAAGCCACGGTTAAAAAGAACCGCGAAAGAATTCAACTTTAATCCGTTTGTCTACTTGTTAGAAATGAAGCGATAGATATGAAGCCTCCGGCCAGTGCACCTGCTAGGTGGGCTTCAATCGCGACACGAGCATTAATCAGTTCTCCAGTCGTGCTAGAAGGGCCAACAAGCTGCTCCCAAGCGATTTTAACGATTAATCCCAACACTAACAGCCAACTTGATCTCCTAACGTTTAAAGCCTCACTGAGCGCGAATAAGCCAAATAACCCATGCAAAGAGCCAGATAGGCCAACATAGATCTGAATACTCGAAAACAACAAAGCGACCCCAGTGACTAAACTAATCACAAGCAGAGCAAGAGCAAGCTGTTTTTTACTCGGTTGAAACAGATAGCTGATGATCCATAAGCCGGCTAGATTCATCAGAAGGTGCGAGTAGTTGGTATGTGAAAAGTTTCCTGTTAGGATCCGCCACCATTGCCCATCGGCGATCGCATTTTTATCCCAAACTACCCAAGCCTGAACAGGCTCTAGTTGGAATAATACGCATAAAAGTGAAGTGAAAATTAAAACAGGGTACACATTAAATCCATGTCTCGTTATTGCCGCCAATGCAGCAAGGCTTTGAAAGCTTGTATATGTCAGTGGGTTACGCCACTAGAATCGAACGTTGAGCTTATCATTCTTCAGCACCCATCAGAAGAGCATCGCCCGATGGGAACTGCGCGTATCCTCTCGTTATCTCTAAATAACAGTGTGACGTTTGTCGGTGAAGACTTTTCAGACAATGAACAACTCAACGCATTGTTGTGCGATGAACAGTACCAACATGTGATTTTATACCCAAGCGAAAACTCTGTTTCAGTTGAGTCGGCGACATGTCCTGAAAAGAAGCTGCGTGTGATTTTATTGGATGGCACCTGGAAGAAGGCGTTCAAGATGTGGCAAGTATCGAGTAACTTGCATGCGTTGAATACGGTTCACTTGCCGAAAGATCTCAAGGGTAATTACCGAATTCGCAAAGCGCCAAGTGAAAACAGCCTTTCGACAGTAGAGGCGGGTTATCATCTGTTGAGCTTGTTAGAAAATGATCGAGACTTTAGCCCTCTGCTAACGGCATTTGACCAAATGATTCAGTTTCAAATCAATCAAATGCCGCCGGGCGTGTTTGAGAAAAACTACCTAGATTAAGCCAGTTTCGTTGGAACGAGTCAGAAATTAAAATTCAGTATGAGCTGAGAACAGTTGCTGGTGCATTTTCTGTGCAAGATCATCGGTCATGGATGATATGTAATCCGCAATCACGCGCATTTTTCGAGACTCATCTTGATGTTGTAGCCATTGCTTCTTGATAGGTAGTGGCAGCAAGCGTTCAGGATCTGCGCTGAATGCTTCAAACATATCCATGATAATCTGCTGACCTTTATATTCGATAACTTGAACCTGTGGCACTTGAATCACGAACTCGCTGACAAAGTGTTTCAGTTTGTCGAGTGTGGCGTCCATGCTCGGTTCAAGCACCGCATTGTAAGCAAGCAGTACATTCTCAAATCTAGCATCTACTCGTTCAATCGAAATACTGGTCAACAGAGCGTTGACTATCCCACCAATCGCATCCTTTCGACGATACTGCTCACCAGAGAAAAGCATCTCTGTAATTGAATCTAGGTGTTCACAAATCCAAGGATCGGCCATCTCTTTAAGTTGAGGGTAAGCCGATTCGACCCACTGAGCTTTGGTCACAGAGCCAAGCACAATCGCATCTTCTAAATCGTGTACGCCATACGCGATGTCATCAGCCAACTCCATAATCGAACAATCCAGCGACTTATATTTGGTCTTGTTATGTTCAAGAGGCTCGGTGTGTGTTTTTCTTTTCTGTTTTAGGAGCTGTTGGTCGCTGCTTGAAAGCGGTTCAAGCACCCAGTTAAACAACTCTTCATCATGATTGTAGATGCCTTTTGCTGGCATCCAATCTTTAGCTCGGAGCTGTCGTTGATGCTTTACGGGTTCAGACTGCAATTTAGCTTGAACCTCACTCAGCAGAGAAGGGTACTTAATCAAACCTAACAAAGTGCGTCGAGATAGGTTCATCCCGTGATGTTCAGTGTAAGGTTCTAGCTGCGTGACAATGCGAAATGTTTGAGCATTGCCCTCAAAGCCACCATGATCGCGCATCATATAGTTCAACGCGACTTCGCCACCGTGCCCATAAGGTGGGTGGCCAATGTCGTGAGCAAGACACAATGAATCAATCAAACTGTCTGAAGGCAATAAATCTCGAAACTCGGGCTGCTTTTTTTTCAGCTGGGCAACGATACCGGTACCTAGCTGAGCGGCTTCTAGCGAATGAGTAAGGCGAGTTCGGTGGAAATCGTTTACCGTGGTGCCATGAACTTGGGTTTTTGCTTGGAGGCGGCGAAAAGCGGCAGAGTGAAGCACCCGCGCACGATCGCGTTGATACGGGCTACGGTGGTCATCACGCCTTATTTTATGTTCATCGTCATTTCGATGTTGCCATTCTTGTTCGAGTTTAAATGGTGGTTCGAGTGGAGAATTCAAAATAGCACCTATCAAATTGATTTATTTAGCTAATTACACTCAACTTATACCCAGTTAGCTTATCTCGTCTAGTGATAATTCAAAGCTCGGCGCAAATGTGGTGAGAAAGTAGTCCATTTCCGGGCTTTTACGTTGTGATAGCGTCTCTTCAAGCCTGCGTTTGGCCTGTTCGTATTCATGATTACCTGCGCTGAGTTCTTCCAAGCATTTCAGGTAAGCACAGATGGTGTCGGCTTGCTTAACGATGCTTTGCTCTTCTTTGTTTGCTGTTCCAGATATCAAAAACGGGGATAAGTCGTCTCGGAACTCTTCTGGCAGCATTGAAAGCAGTCTTTGCTCTGCTGCCGCTTCTATCTTCTTATACTCTTGTGCGATGTCTGGATTGTAGTATTTAACTGGCGTCGGCAAATCACCTGTTAGCACTTCACTGGTATCGTGGTACATGCCAAGCAGAGCAATGTGTTCTGGGTTGAGTTTGCCATCAAACTTCTTGTTTTTGATAAGCGCCAAGGCGTGGGCGACGAAAGCGACCTGTAGGCTATGCTCTGAAATGTTCTCGCTTGAGACTGAGCGCATCAGGGGCCAGCGTTGAATCAGCTTCATACGGGCAAGATGGGCAAAGAAATGGCTTTGTTTCATAAGAGTCCTTTTAGTACCAATCGTAGTAAATAACTGGT
>NZ_AJZM02000062.1 GCF_000272405.2 Vibrio tasmaniensis 1F-187 | reverse complement strand
CCGCCCAAGCAAGAACAGACTGCGAAGAATAATGAAATGCGAATCAGGTTGGCAGCCAAAGCGAATTTTAGAAAGTGACTGCGCCTACATCCTAATTCGAAACAACAACATTGTGACCGTTTATGACAAACGGAATAGAGGGAATCAACATGCATACAGCTAACCCACTGCAACGTTCTTTCACTACCGCCCACACTCGCAGAGTGATTGATCTAGAAATTGAAATGGCTGAAGCCTTAATTGAAAAAGACGGCACTGCATTTCCAGATAGCACGTTTGAAGAAGGCTATATCGCAGCACTGAAGTTCATTTTAAATCAGTCCAGTTCGAACGTTCGTGAAGAGTACGAGGACATGATGGATGAACTCAATGGAAAAGACGAAAGCGAAGCGGCCTAACCAGTTAATCAAATACATCATGAAGTTTCGCCGCTGCTCTCAAGTCGAAGCAGAGCAATGGGCAGATAACCACTGCGGTGATTGGCGCAATACGCCACTGCCCAAAGCGAAGCGAGTGAAATCTATATCAAGCAATGAAAAGGAATATGAAGAATGAGCAAACCAATTACAAAAGAAATGTGGGCTGAGATTGAAGCGGAAATGGCAGGTGGTTGGGTTGATATCGCTTTTAATTACAAAGGTTATGAAGTGTCAGTGCAACGCGTTCGTGAGTCTGAATCGAAAACCTGTCTTCAAGTCTACGTTGATGGCCACATCAAAGGTGCATGGGTGAGTTTTAAAGGTGGTCTCAGTTTCACCGAAGATGCGCCAAGCATTTTGAGTGAAGTGTGGTGCTTAAAAACCAAAGCTAAATATTCCACAAAGTTCAAAAAATCGATTGAGAAAATATACGGCAAACGTCGCACAAAAAAAGAGTACCCAGACTTGCACGATATTCATGCTTTTCATGTCCCTAGCTTCTCAAAAGCTTCTGTGCTGTGTCGTCAGTTCAAAAAGCTCGAAGGGTTAGAGCTGACTAAAGCAACGTGCCTTGAATCATAAAAAAGGAATACAAGATGGAAATACTAAAACATCAAATCACCGAGCAAGAACAAAGAATTGTTTATCGCATGGGTGAGCGTCCAGAAAATACTTTAAGAGAGTTATTAGAGGAAGGATTTGTCTCTCAGAAGAAGTTTATAAATATCCGACCTAAACAGCGTTGTCCATGTGGTTCAAAGAAGAAGTTTAAGAAATGCTGTGGAAGATTGTTAGAAGATAAATAAGCGAAACAAGCAAGGTTCGCCTTGCTTGTCTGCCTAGCGTGGTTGCTAGGTACTGATGAGCAGCCAGTACAACACAAAGCTATAGGAGGTTTTTATTATGTTTGGTGAATACACACCACTAATGAAAGCAGGTTTATTACAACGCCGCTTAGCGAATGGTAAAGCCATACTCGATGCTGAACTAGGCTTGCAGAAATGGTGCCCACACTGCCAAGAGTATTGGCCGCAAGACACCTTGTTCTGGTCGCCATGCAGAAGAAACCCCGATGGGTTACAGAGTTGGTGCAAAGCTTGTCAGTTGGAATGCAAGAACGCCAAACGTAAAGCGGCTTAGGAGAGAAAATGAAGTTTTCATTACCAGATTTAAACAGAAATCATGATGTGGTTTTAGCTGCAAGGTTAATGCACTACCTTCACGGTGGCCATTATGCCGCATATGAACCATGCCGCCTCGTCCTTGCACGCTTCCCTGAGTTAACACCAGAGCAAGTAATGTGTTTATGGGTTGGTGTTAATATGGCTGAGTGTTCTATTCAAGAACTCGAAAGTATTAATTTGGTTGAGGTCGTAAATGTCTAACTTACTCAAACTTGTCCAAATCGCTAAGCGTGATCTTGCCATGGAAGATGATTCTTATCGTGACGTTCTTGAGCAATGCACAGGTAAGCGAAGTGCAAAAGGCTTGAACGACATTCAACTAACCAAAGTGTTAGACAGAATGAAAGCGCTAGGCTTTAAACCAAAACGCAAGCCACAAGCAAGAGCGCCGGAAGTGGCAAAGATTCGTGCAATTTGGCGTACCATGCACAAACAAGGCTTTATCCGTAATGCGAACGACGTTGCCATTGATGCTTATGTGAAGCGCATGACTACTGCATCAAATGGACGTGGCATTGAAAAAGCGGTTTGGCTTAAGTCAGCTCAAGCAGCTGAAGTGTTAGAAGCTTTAAAGAAATGGCACTATCGATTGATGGCCGAGGTGGTCACTAAAAGTGGTGGTCGCATTCCATCGAACAACGATTGCACAGGCCCAGCTGGTTACGAGTTATTAGCGGATTATTATATTGAGAAATATTACAAACCTGCTTAACGTGCCCCACCAGTAAACACTGCCATATACTACAAACACCTCGCCAAGCGGGGTGTTTTTGTATTTATACTTTGTGAAGGTGTGCCATGTGGATGGGAGGCAGTGATGAGTGAAGAAAGCCAAGACTTGTTTGGCTACAAGAATGTAAGCCTAGAAGAAGTTGAAAAACTAGCAGACGATGAAGAGCACCAAAGATGGCCAGAAGCCATGCGCCAAATCTACTGCATATTCAAAGATGAACTCGTTAAGAACGAAACCGATCCAAAGCTTGCGGTGGTTTTACTGCATCGTATTTGCAAAGAGTTTGGTGGTGTTCAGCTTTACCTTCCACGCGGAAGACAGCTTGAATCTGAAATTATGAACCTGTCTATCTGGCGTGAGTTCAATGGTGCGAATGTTGAAGAGCTGTCACGTAAATACGATAAAAGTATGCAGCATATCTATCGCGTAGTGGCTAAAATGCGCAAGATAGAAGTTAAGAACCGTCAACCGAATTTATTTTAAGAGAGTTAGTAATGAAAAAATCAGTGATCACCTTGCTTGCAGCTTATGCTCTTGTCGGGTGTAGTGAGCCTAGTAATACCCTGTCATTTGAAATGAATGAATCCGATTCGGAGCATATTGAAATAATCAAAGATGCAGCTTCTGTTCTATCTCAGTTTTGCCCTCCAGCAAAGAAAGCGAACAGTGTAAATGCTTCATATCAAAGTGACGTCATTATTGAATATGAATCTAAAAACCCTAAAGCTACTTGGGGTGATGAGGAACTCGATCTAACTAAACCTATTCAGCAAACTGGTATGCTTGGCTACCGCTCAGAAAAATACAATTGGACTTATGATATTGAGTTTAAAATAAAAGATGATAGAAGTGGCCATATACACTGGGTTTATGTTGGTGGAGATGAACAAGGAATTAACGGTTTTCTTGTGGCAGGAAAGCAAGAGAGTCTTGATTTTTGTAAAATTGATGCGACTATGAAAGACAATTACTTCCTGCCAATTTCAGTGTCGAGAAACTGATATCATCAATAATTAGCGTTACTACCTTCCGTATCAAAATAGAAAGCACAATCAGTTAAACGTAACCCCATTACTAAACTGGTTGTGCTATGAAAACCCTAACTCTCCATCGCAATTATTTCCCTCATGGTGTTTTTTCTTATCTGTGCGATGAGAATGGAAACGCTATTCTCAAGACCGTTGAACGACCTTGGAAAAATAACCAAGCTGGCATTTCATGTATTCCAGAAGGCACCTACGACCTGCTACCACATGACAGCCCGAAGTTTGGCAAATGCTACGCACTAGAAGCACCTACCCTTGGTGTTACTCGATTCGGCCCTTCTCAACGAACTCATATTCTTATCCACAAAGCAAACCGAGCAGCACAGCTTGAAGGTTGTATTGCACCAGGCATGGACTTTGGTGTGGTGAATAATGAATGGGCTGTTATCAATTCAGGCACGGCCTTCGATTATTTTATGGCTCACCTTGGTGGTGAAAAAGCCAAGCTTGTTATTCGTCGAGCGTAACCATGGGCCGCAATTGGGACTTTGCCAAACAACGAGGGCGCGAACAGCGCCTCGATGCCGAGTTGAATGCATTTGAAAACGGTATTGAAGTCCCATTAACCCCGCCTTTATTTAGCCACGATGCCACCATGCAAAGTTACTTTTCGAAAGCGTGGAGCCGTGTCTCTCAAAATGAAATTGATCGCCACCTTGGTATTGCGAAAGCGCCACAAGGGAATGACCTAGTTTCAAAAATCAGGAGCTTAAGAGAATGTCACTTTCAGTCATCGCGGGGGTAGCTTCGCTTGCCATGGAATATGGCCCTGCTGCTATTCGCGGCATATCAAGTTTGTTTGGTGGTAATGAAACGGCAGACAAAGTAGCCGAAGCGGTAGAGCAAGCCGATTCAATGTTTGGTGCTAACAAGGCACAGAAAGAGTTGGCCGTTACTCGCGCCCTGCAAAACTTGCCACCTGAATCTTTGGTTGAACTTGAGAAGATTAAGGTCGAGTTAGAAAAGGAAAAGACTCGCCGCCAAGAACTCACGCTTAGTGATAAACAAGCCGAACATCACGAAACTCAAACCACTATTCGTAATGGTGATAATGCTAAAGACGAATACGTTCGCCAAACGCGACCAAAGCAAGCTCGTCAAAGCTTTTGGGCAGGTACGCTTTATATCTTCTTAATGACGGCCGCTAAGGTGTTTGGCTTTTCCGAATCAGGGCCTGATATCGCTATCGCCTTAACACTTTATGCGTTGGCATTTTCTTACCATGGATTGCGTTCACTTGATGGTTTTGCCCCTTACTCTAAGTCGAGTGGCGATAAGATAACGAGTGCTATCGGAAGTGTGATCAAGGGGCGCAAATGACCGACCAGTTCGATAAGGCTCAAGAGCTTGAGCAAACCTTCAGAGAAAAAGCCATTGCTCATCAACGTACACGCTGCATAGAACAGCCCGACGAAGATGAACACGGTAATCGCTATTGCTTAAGTTGTGGTGACACCATCCCAACTAAGCGATTAGAAGCGATGCCTAATGCGGTGCGCTGCGTCAGTTGTCAATCACATAAGGAGCCACATTAATGGAGTTGTGGATCAAAACTTATTGGCCTATCGCATGGGCTGCGTTGAGCACATTGGGGATGTTAGTCCTTGCCTTGCTTTCTAAAACGTACGCCAAGCGAGAAGACCTAGAAAAGGTAGGACGTAAAGTGGACGAACTACAAACGCAGATTGACAATCTACCCACTCAGCAACAAGTCACGCAGCTATTGCTTGAAATGGCAAATACACGCGGTGAGATGAAAGAGCTACGGGCACAAATACAACCTGTAGAACACCTCGCTCAACTGCTATTAGAACAACGTTTAAAAGATGATAAATAGAGTGTGATTATGGAATACGTAAGCCCTAAAGATAAGTGGTTGTACTTAATTTTAACTCTTGGTCTGTTTTGTTTATTAGGCTTTGGGTGGGTAGTAATAGAATCCTTGATATGGCTATTTTCTCATATCAGTTTTAATTTTTAACGGAGTACTTATGGGCTTTAAAGAGTTATTAAAAGAAGACCAGCGTCTTGTGATCTTGCGTTCACTTCATGACATGACAGGGTATGAAGCGAACGAATCTATCCTTGATTCTTGCCTTGATACTTACGGTCACAACATTAGCCGTGATGCAGTTCGTACGCATTTATCTTGGCTTGAAGAGCAAGGGCTAATTAGCATTCGTACTGTATTAGATTGCCAAGTCGCAAAACTTACAGGCCGTGGTGAAGATGTGGCAACAGGTCAAGCCATTGTTCCTGGTGTAAAACGTCCACGCGCTTAGGAGTGTTGTATGTCCATTGTTAACCGTTCAGCCAGTAATCGAAAATCAAAGATAGATTTGCTGCCTGATGAAATTCGTCAAACTCTGAATGCGTTTATTCGCAGTGGGAACATGACACAGAAAGACATTCGCTTGGCCGTGAATGAAATGATTGATGATGCGGGGCTTCCAGAAGATGTGAAAATCAGTCGCACTGGATTTAACCGATACGCCAAGCGCATGGAAGAAATGGGCCAGCGTTTGAAGCAGTCTCGCGAAGTGGCGGAAGTGTGGACAACCAAACTGGGTGAAGCGCCCACCTCTGATGTGGGTAAGCTGCTGCAAGAGTTTGTGCGTACCATGGCTTTTGAAACGTCCATGACCATGATGGAAAACGCAGCTGAAGATGGTGAAGTAATTCCACCCAAAGCACTCGCTCAACTCGCTTTGGTTATTCAACGTATCGAGCAAGCCTCAATGGTGAGCCATAAGGTTGAGAAAGAAATACGTGCAGCGTTTGCGGCAGAAGTAGCCGATGCAACTGAAGCCATTGTGAAGCAGGCTGGCGTAACCGCTGAAACCATTCAAGACATTAAGAAAGGCATATTGGGGATTGCATAATGGGAATTAAGAAACCGACACCACCGAAGATACTTCAGTATTTTAAATACTTGCATTTACCTGATCGTTTACAAACGGTCAACAAACCCTTCAATGAGTTGGCTTACTTAATAGCTGAAGACCTACCTGATAATGAAGAGCGTGAAATCGCATTAAGAAAGCTGTTAGAAGCTAAAGATTGCGCCGTTCGTGCAATGCTTGGATAAAGCTGATGACAGAAAGAAGCGCAGCCCAAAAAAAGCTACAACGGCAAAGTGAAACGCTTGTCTTATCTGGTGAGTTTGATAAGAACGAAGTATTGCTGCCTTATCAAAAGCGCTGGATAGCGGATGACTCTCAATTAAAGATTGCAGAGAAAAGCCGACGAACAGGCGTGACATGGGCAGAAGCGGCAGACTCAGCATTGAGTGCTGC
>NZ_AJZM02000061.1 GCF_000272405.2 Vibrio tasmaniensis 1F-187 | reverse complement strand
AAACCCAAAAAAGCCGTAGTGGTCGAGCGGCTGTTAAGAGCCATATGGACGCTATGGGTTATAAAGACAATGAGTACAACCTAGATTCATTGTATGAAGACTTCTTGAAGCTTGCAGACCGTAAAGGACAAGTGTTCGATTACGACCTAGAAGCATTAATGCACTTCGCGAATCTACGTGATGAAGATGACTTCTATAAACTTAACTACCTAAGCGTACAATCTGGTAGTGTTATGTCTACCACCAGCATCAAACTGCAATGTGGTGATGAAGAGAAATGCGAAGCGGCTGTCGGCAATGGCCCGGTTGATGCTTTATACCAATGTATCTACCGCTTAACAGGCTACGAAATCGCGTTGGATAAGTTCGACCTAACCGCAAAAGGTGAAGGCGAAGATGGCTTAGGTCAAGCTGACATCATTGCTAACTATAAAGGCCGTAAGTACCACGGTACGGGCGTTTCAACCGATATCGTTGAAGCTTCTGGTCAAGCGTTACTACACGTTATCAATAGCATTCAACGCGCAGACACCATTGCTGAAATGAAGCAGCAAAAATTCGCGACAGTTTAATACCCCAATAACAGAGCCCTAGAGTCGATGTTGTTGGCTTTAGGGACAAAATTTAAAACGAGCCAAAAAGCTCAGTAACAAGAATTAAAGGATTAACATGACAGATAAATCATACAAGATTGCCGTACTACCTGGTGATGGCATTGGCCCAGAAGTAATGCAGCAAGCACATAAAGTGCTAGACGCGATTGAAAAGAAGCACGCGATTAGCTTTTCTCGCGAAGAGTATGATGTTGGTGGTATCGCAATTGATAATCACGGCTGTCCACTTCCAGAAGCGACAGTAACGGGCTGTGAAGAATCTGACGCAGTACTATTTGGCTCGGTTGGCGGACCTAAGTGGGAACATCTCCCACCAAACGATCAACCAGAGCGTGGTGCCCTACTTCCTCTACGTAAACACTTCCAACTGTTCTGTAACCTACGTCCTGCACAAATCCACAAAGGTCTAGAGTCTTTCTCTCCTTTGCGTGCTGACATCTCAGGTAACGGCTTCGATATCGTTGTAGTTCGTGAACTAACAGGCGGCATCTACTTCGGCCAACCTAAAGGTCGTGAAGGCGAAGGCGCAACTGAGAAAGCTTTTGATACAGAGGTTTATCACCGTTACGAGATCGAACGTATTGCAAAGATTGCGTTTGAATCTGCACGTCTACGTAACAAAAACGTTTACTCAATCGACAAAGCAAACGTTCTGCAGAGCTCTATCTTATGGCGTGAAGTGGTTGAAGAAATCGCAAAAGATTACCCAGATGTCACGCTAAACCACATGTACATCGACAACGCGACCATGCAGCTAATCAAAGACCCATCTCAGTTTGACGTAATGCTATGTTCAAACATCTTCGGTGACATCATCTCTGATGAGTGCGCAATGATCACGGGTTCTATGGGTATGCTTCCTTCTGCAAGCTTGAACGAAAGTAACTTCGGCCTATACGAACCTGCAGGTGGCAGCGCTCCAGATATCGCAGGTAAGAACATTGCGAACCCAGTCGCGCAAATTCTTTCGGCAGCGCTAATGCTTCGTTACAGCCTAGGCGAAGAAGCGGCAGCGCAAGACATCGAAACAGCGGTCTCTAAAGCACTTTCTGCAGGCGAGCTAACTGCAGACCTTGCAGGCAAGAACCAAGCGCTGACTACCTCAGAAATGGGTGACAAGATCGCTGAGTACATCTTAGCTTCATAAGCTAGATGCTTAGATTAAAAGCAAGTACATAAGAATAATATCAAGCCAAGTCAGCTTAGACAGTATGACTTGGCTAGAAACAAACACTGGGACTGATGCTCCCAAGGAAGAAAAGCTATGTCGACAAACCAGCAAGCAAAAACCTTATACGAAAAAGTTTATGACGCTCACGTTGCGGTTGCAGCGAAGGGCGAAACGCCAATTCTTTATATCGATCGCCACTTAGTCCACGAAGTAACGTCGCCACAAGCCTTTGACGGTCTGCGTGAAAAAGGCCGTAAAGTTCGCCAAGTAGGCAAAACTTTTGCGACCATGGATCACAACGTATCGACGCAAACTAAAGACATCAACGCTTCTGGTGAGATGGCTCGTATCCAAATGGAAACGCTATCGAAGAACTGTGAAGAGTTTGGTGTCACGCTTTACGATCTAAACCACAAATACCAAGGTATTGTGCACGTAATGGGTCCTGAGCTAGGTATTACGCTACCGGGTATGACCATCGTATGTGGTGACTCGCACACGGCTACACACGGTGCATTTGGTTCACTAGCATTCGGTATCGGTACTTCAGAAGTTGAGCACGTTCTAGCCACTCAAACGCTAAAACAAGCTCGCGCAAAAACCATGAAGATCGAAGTAAAAGGCAAGGTTGCTCCGGGCATCACAGCAAAAGACATCGTGCTAGCAATCATCGGTAAAACAACGGCTGCTGGCGGTACTGGGTACGTGGTTGAATTCTGTGGTGAGGCAATTACCGACCTTACGATGGAAGGTCGTATGACAGTATGTAACATGGCAATCGAGCTAGGTGCGAAAGCGGGTCTAATTGCCCCTGATGCAACGACATACGAATACATCAAAGGTCGTAAGTTCTCTCCACAAGGCCAAGACTTAGAAGCGGCAATCGAATACTGGGACACATTGAAAACCGATGCTGATGCAGAATTCGATGCGGTTGTTACACTAGAAGCAGCAGACATCAAACCGCAAGTTACTTGGGGCACTAACCCAGGTCAGGTTATTTCGGTAGACACACCAATCCCTGCACCAGAAAGCTTTGCAGATCCTGTTGAAAAAACTTCAGCAGAAAAGGCTCTGGCGTACATGGGCCTTGAAGCGGGTAAATCTCTATCGGATTACAACGTCGATAAAGTCTTCGTAGGTTCTTGTACTAACTCGCGTATAGAAGACATGCGTGCAGCTGCAGCAGTAGCGAAAGGCCGCCAAGTAGCGAAACATGTTCAAGCATTAATCGTTCCGGGTTCTGAGCAAGTAAAAGCACAAGCTGAAGCTGAAGGCCTAGATAAGATCTTTATCGAAGCAGGCTTTGAATGGCGCCTACCGGGTTGCTCTATGTGTCTTGCAATGAACAACGACCGTTTAGGTCCACAAGAGCGCTGTGCTTCTACATCAAACCGTAACTTTGAAGGTCGCCAAGGCCGTGATGGTCGTACGCACCTAGTTAGCCCAGCAATGGCAGCCGCAGCAGCAATCGCTGGTCACTTTGTCGATATTCGTGAACTTTAATTAGAGGATTTAACATGTCAGGTTTTCAACAACACACCGGATTAGTCGTTCCTCTAGATACGGCCAACATCGATACTGATGCGATCATTCCAAAGCAGTTTCTACAGAAAGTGAACCGTATCGGTTTTGGTAAGCACTTGTTCCACGACTGGCGCTTCCTTGATGATGCAGGCCAACAGCCAAACCCTGAGTTTGTAATGAACGCACCCCGCTATAAAGGCGCTTCAATTCTACTGGCTCGTGAAAACTTTGGTTGCGGTTCATCTCGTGAACATGCACCGTGGGCGCTTGCCGATTACGGTATTCAAGTGATGATCGCGCCAAGCTTTGCCGATATTTTCTACGGTAACTCGATCAACAACCAGATGGTGCCAGTTCGTCTGACAGAACAGGAAGTCGATGAACTATTCCAGTTCGTTGAGGCAAACGAAGGCGCTGAGATCGACGTTGATTTAGAAGCAATGAAAGTCAGTGCGAATGGAAAAGAATACTCGTTTGAGATTGATGAGTTCCGTCGTCACTGTTTGCTGAATGGCCTAGATAACATCGGCCTAACTCTTCAACACGCCGATAAGATTTCAGAGTTTGAAGCTAAGATTCCTAGCTTCCTGAAATAATGAGACGTTTCTGAATAAATCCAAAGGTTGGCCAAGTGCCAACCTTTTTTATTTGGCTAAGCTTTTAACTTAACTTCATATGTTTATTTAAATGAAGAGCAATGAAAGAAAATGGTAAGCCTTAAGGTCTTAGTAGTCAGTCATCAGGAGAATGCCATGAAACAACTACTTTTTATTGTCAGCCTACTTTTCTCAACCTTAGCTTGGTCTGCGCCTAAATCCGATCTTTGGCCATACTGGAATCAAAGCAACGAAACCAATCTAGAACAGGTATCTCATCAAGATTGGCAACAATTCCTCGATAACTATTTAGTAAAACAAGGTCAGCACACCTTAGTTAGATATCAAACGGTGAGTTCTTCAGACAAAACCAAACTGAAGCAGTACATAAGCCGACTTGAACAGATTGACCCACTCTACTATCCAAAAGCGGAACAGTATGCCTATTGGGTTAATCTATATAACGCCGTGACTGTCGATTTGATTCTTGATGCCTACCCGATCAAATCCATCACTAAACTTGGCGGACTATTTAGTTTTGGGCCATGGGGAGATGATGTCGTCGTCGTTAACGGGAAGTCACTGACACTCAATGACATTGAACATCGAATTTTAAGACCGATTTGGCAAGATCCGCGCACTCATTATGCGGTGAATTGTGCGAGTTTGGGTTGCCCTAACTTACAACTTCAAGCATTTACGACTGACAACACCGAGACTCTACTAGAACAAGCAGCCTCTGAGTTTGTTAATAGTGACAAAGGTGTGTGGGTTAAAGGTAATAAGCTCCAACTATCATCGATTTACGAATGGTTTGCTGTGGATTTTGGTACAGAGAAACAGCTCATTCAGCACTTAGACCAATATCGAACTCAACCTATCACGAATACTCACAAAATCAGCTATGACTATAATTGGTCACTTAACCAAGCGAACTAGTTTTAACATTAAAGCTCATGAATGAAGCTAAACAAAAAGAGGCTAGAGGTTTTTATTAACCACTTGCCTCTTTTTTATCTATTGAACCGTATTTCTACAATTAAAAGCTTGAACCCGGTTGCTGCAAGAACTCAGCCTCTTCAGGAGTCGAAGCTCTACCTAACACCTCATTACGGTGAGGGTAGCGACTAAAACGCTCAATAATGACCTTATGCTTAAACTCAAAATCCAAGTTATTCTCTAAGCCTGTCTGGGAAAAAAGCATCACAGCCTGTTCGTGCATCAGCAAAGACTCACTGTGCATATAAGGCATATACAGGAAGCTTTTTTGTTGCTCGTTAAGCTGGTGATCAAAACCACCCGCTACCGCCTCTTGGGCTAGAGCCAACGCCATTGGGTCAGCCGAAAAAGCTGTCGGACTGTTTCTGCCAATATTTCTAGAAAACTGATCAAGCACGATAATCTCTGCCAAGCGCCCTTGTGCGTTTTGTCGCCATTCAAATAGCTCACCTTGGATAACTGCTTTGTGCAGTTCAGCAAAACGAGATTCTATTAAAGCATCAATTTCTTCGCCGCCAGTAAACCAGTCTTTTGGCGTCAATTCATCGAACCAAAACTCTAGAACATCCTGATACGTTACCGTCATATAATTCCCTTTAATAAAAAACCGAATCATTTAATAGTATGACTCGGTCTATGTTCGATTACTTAAAACCTTTTACTTTCTTTATCAGATCATAAGCATTCTGAATTTCTTGCGATTTTTCTTTCGCGACATTCATCATTTCTGGTGGCAAACCCTTCGCCATCAGTTTATCTGGGTGATGCTCATTCATCAGCTTGCGGTAAGCTTTCTTCACCTCTTTACCGTCGGCACTTTCACTCACACCGAGAACTTTAAACGCATCGGCCAGTTGGTTTTGTTGCGAAGCCTGTTGCCAACCCGATGATTGCCCATGCCCTTGATGGCCACCAAAGCTTCCACCCTGCTGTTGAAAACGGAATGCAGCTTCTTGCATCTGCAAACGACGCTCTAGTTGCTCTGCTGAAAAGCCAAGGCCTTGCGCTATCTTATGCAAAACCTGACGTTCACTAGGGTGCAAACTTCCATCAGCAAATGCAGCAGATACTTGTAGCTCTAAAAAAAACTGCAGGAGATCAAAACGGCCACCCGATGAGATCTTCACACGCTCAAGCACATCGCTTAACGGGAAGTCACTCTCCTTGCCGCCACGGAAAGCATCTTGAGCCGCTTTACGTTGTTCGCCATGCAGGTTCATACGCTCCATCATTGTAGAAGCGAGCTGAATCTCTTCTGGTGTAACCTGCCCCTTAGCTTTAGCAACGTGTCCCATAACCGCAAAAGCAGATTTGAAAAACTCGTTTTGTCTTTCAGCTTGGCTTGGACCTCGGCCAAAACCAGAGCTATTGAAGCCCGATTGGTTCAATCGGCGAGCTTTATCGAACTGGTGCCCTAAAAATAGGCCAAAAACTAAACCGAGCGGCCCCCCAAATAAAAAACCAAAAAAAGCGCCCAAAATTTTGCCAAATATTTGCATTATGTGTTCTCTATCTATGAATTTTGTCTGAGTAATGCTGTCTGATGATGCTGAATGCTAATATTTCCTTTATCATAAGGAAAATGCTTTATTAATTGGATTGATACTAGATCAACCCTTCATCTAGTGACACAGGATAGTTCAACTTCATGCAATCTTTTTCCCGCACCTTGTTAGCCGCGTCTATAAGTACGGCATTATACGTATCGACAACTCAAGCTGAAACAATCACAGATAGTAGTGTGCAGGAAATGCCCTCTATAGATCAATGCTTGATCGAGCCCGCTGCAGAAAACGAGACACAACTTCCCGCTCATGTTGAGTCCGATCGCTTAGAGGCTATCAATGGTGACAAGGCAATCTACTCAGGTGATGTAAGAGTTACCCAAGGAAACAAAACCATCCTTGCCGACAATGTAACGCTTCACCAACAAGAAAATATCGTTGTAGCTGAAGGCAACGTAAACTTTAGCGATGGTCAAATAAAGTCAGTGGCAGACAGAGCCACTAACAATCTGACCACCGATGAAATGACGCTCGAAAATACCGATTATGAGTTCCTCTGTGAGCAAGGGCGAGGAGATGCGGTTTACATCGCAAAAACCGGAAAAGCGGTTTATGAGATTGAAGATGGCTCAATCACCTCTTGCCCTATCGGCGACAATGCATGGCGACTAAGAGCGTCAAGTATCGATGTCGACCAAAATGAAGAAGAGGCTACGTTCTACAACCCAAGGTTTGAAATTCAGAGCGTCCCTGTTTTTTATCTGCCGTACTTAACCGTTCCGATTGGTGATACGCGTAAAACAGGCTTCTTATATCCAACGGTATCATATGGCTCAAGTGATGGTTTTGAATTTGAGATCCCTGTTTATTGGAATTTGGCACCAGAGTATGACCTCAAAACCACTTTTAAGCACATGAAAGAGCGTGGTACTCAGCTTAACAGTGAATTTAGATATTTAAGCGATTTTGGTTCCGGGATGATTAAGTCTGAATACTTGCCTGATGACAAAAAATACCCAGAGAAAGGCAAACGTTGGGGGGCTCAACTTAATCACTCAGGAATATTCCAAGAATCTTGGTTGTTTGAAATTGATTACTCAAAAGTTGGCGATATCGAGTACTTCACAGATGTCAACGGAAGCGGCATTGGTAACCGTGAAGATGGCCAGCTTCTTCAAGAAGGGCAGGCTACATACCGTTCTCAAAATTGGGATGCGTCTGTACTTGTGCGAGATTTTCAGGTCCTCACAAATACGACAAACAACCTTCCATACCGCCTGCTCCCACAGCTGGAATATAACTATTATGCCCCGGAGGTAATGGAGTATTTAGATTTCGACTTGGTCAGCCATGTGTCTCTGTTTGATACAGATGCAAAAGGGAAACCATCGGCAACTCGTATTCACGTTGAGCCGGGAATTACAATTCCAGTAGGCAACACTTGGGGTACTTGGACCACAGAAGCCCGACTTCTTGGTACTTACTACCAACAAGATCTTGATGGTGTTGATACCACAAGTGACAAATATAAAGATTTAGAAAAGTCAGTAAGTCGAGTTGTCCCAGAATTTAGGAGTCATGCTGGTATCGTTTTAGAAAGAGATACCAAGGTTATTGGTAACTACACTCAAACTCTAGAACCCCAAGTTCAATACCTGTATGTACCAAAAGAAGATCAAAACAACATTGGTCTTTACGATACGACACTTCTGCAGACTGATTATTATGGCCTGTTTAGAAGCCGTAAATACAGTGGTGTAGACCGTATCGCTGCAGCTAACCAAGTAAGCTACGGTGCATCATCTCGTTTCTTTGATGATGAGTATAAAGAGCGACTCAATGTGTCGTTTGGACAGATCTTTTATATCGACAAAGATACGAAACAACATCTAACACTTGATACTAAAGATAAGAACTCGAATTACTCATCTTGGGCTGTAGAAGTCGACTTTAATTACGACGACTACCTGTTTTATCATGGTGGGGTTCAGTACGACATCGATACCACAGCAATGCAACTAGCCAACAGCACCATTGAGTACCGTTTTTCTGGTGGTTATATCCAAACCAACTACCGCTACGTAACCAAAGAGTATATCGAAGACACTGTTGATTTTAATGTTGGATCGATTACTAAAGATGGTATATCTCAAGCAGGATTACTCGGAGCCTACCAGATTTCACGTAAGTGGAGTGCCAGCGCTCAGTACTTCTATGATTTAACAACCGAAGAGAACCTTGAGTGGTTAGCTAAACTCAATTACAAGTCCGATTGTTGGTATATCGGCTTCACCTATAGTAACCAATTGCGTAGATGGGAAGGTGATTACATCAACACATCGAATGCGACACCAGTATACGAGAAAAACTTTGGCTTTAACTTCGGTATTGTTGGCTTTGGTACCAACATAGGCTCAAACTCAAGCGAAGTAAGTGAAACAAGCTCAAGTAACGCACTCAGCTATGGTCGCCCATTCTTCTTAAACAACTAATTTTCTTTATTGATAACACATCGGTAAATATAAAGGATTACACATGACATTGTGGAAACGCACATTAATAGCTATCGCAGCGGCTTGTACTTTATCAACAAGCTATGCCGCACCAGTTGAACTCGATAGCGTAAAAGTAATCGTCAACGAGGGCGTGATCTTACAAAGTGACATTGATACTTCAATGAAAACACTGCGCGCAAACGCGAAGAAAAGCGGACAAACATTACCATCACAAGATGTATTGAATGAGCAAGTTCTAGAAAAACTGATCATCGATACAATTCAGACCCAAGAAGCGGAACGTATTGGGGTTCGAATTGATGATGCTCGACTGGATCAAGCGATTGAAGGCATTGCCAAAGATAACAACCAAACAGTACAACAACTTACCGCATCGGTTGCGGAAGAAGGCCTTAGCTACAACGCATTTCGTGAGCAAGTGAGAAAAGAGATTGCTGCAAGTGAAGCTCGTAATGCCTTGGTTCGCCGTCGTATTAATATCCTTCCTGCAGAAGTCGACAACCTAGCGGACATCTTAGCGCAAGAAACCAATGCGACGGTTCAATACAAAATTGGCCACATCCAACTTCGATTCAATGATGACCAAACCAAAGAAGAATTAGAAGCACAAGCGACAGATTTAGTGGAAGAGCTAAACAACGGCAAAGACTTCAGCACCATGGCTTATACTTACTCTAAAGGCCCTAAAGCACTACAAGGTGGTGATTGGGGTTGGATGCGTAAAGAAGAGATGCCTACGATTTTTGCAGATCAAATAAAAATGCAGAACAAAGGCAGCATCATCGGCCCTTTCCGAAGTGGTGTTGGCTTTCATATTCTAAAAATTGAAGACGTAAAAGGTTTGGAAACCGTTGCAGTTACCGAAGTTAATGCACGTCATATTTTGATTAAGCCAACGGTTATCTTGAGTGATGACGGTGCGAAAGAGCAGCTTGAAGAAATCACGCGTCGTGTAAACGCAGGTGAAGCGAGCTTTGGTGATCTTGCACAGCAATACAGCCAAGATCCAGGTTCAGCAGTACAAGATGGTGAGTTAGGCTACCAAACTCCAGATTTATACGTTCCTGAGTTCAAACACCAAGTAGAAACGCTACCTGAAGGTAAGATCAGTGCGCCATTCAAAACCGTTCACGGTTGGCACATTGTTGAAGTACTAGACCGTCGCGAAGTAGACCGTACCGATTCAGCATTGAAAAACAAAGCTTATCAAATTCTATTTAACCGTAAGTTCAACGAAGAAGTCGGTGCTTGGCTGCAAGAAATAAGAGCTAGCGCCTTTGTTGAAGTGGTTGAGGATGACCAAGATGACAACTAAACGCCTTGTCATTACGGCAGGTGAACCCGCGGGAATTGGGCCAGATTTAACTCTAGCGCTATCTCAAGAAAGCTGGCCACATCAGCTCGTCGTTTGTGCGGACAAAACCCTACTAGCAGAGCGAGCTGAAATGTTAGGGATTGAGGTTGAGCTGTTGGACTACGACTCAACCGCGCCCAAGCAACCTCAACGCTCTGGAACATTGGTTGTGAAACATGTTCCACTCTCTGAAGTTGCCGTTGCGGGTCAACTTAATGAAGCGAACGGCCACTACGTATTAAATACACTAGAAACCGCAGCAATTGGCTGTATGAATGATGAATTTGATGCTATTGTCACCGGCCCTGTTCATAAGGGTGTAATTAACCGAGCTGGCGTTGCTTTTAGCGGCCATACCGAGTTTTTTGCAGAGAAGTCCAACACACCGCTCGTGGTGATGATGTTGGCAACAGAAGGGCTGCGTGTTGCTCTAGTAACAACGCACATCCCGCTAGCTTATGTATCTCAAGCAGTGACCGAAGACAGATTAGAGCAAATCATTACTATTCTGCATAAAGACTTGGTTGAAAAATTTGCTATTGAGAAACCAACTATCTACGTGTGTGGTTTGAATCCACATGCTGGTGAAGATGGTTGTTTGGGTCGTGAAGAGATAGAAACTATCACCCCTACGCTAGAAAAAATTCGCCAGAAAGATGGTATTAATTTAGTTGGCCCATTGCCAGCAGACACCATCTTTAATGAAAAATATTTGCAAGATGCAGATGCTGTTTTAGGTATGTATCACGACCAAGTACTCCCAGTATTGAAATACAAAGGGTTTGGTCGCTCAGTGAACATCACGCTTGGCTTACCGTTTATTCGCACATCAGTCGATCACGGTACCGCCTTAGACTTGGCAGGGAAAGGCCAAGCCGATACAGGGAGCTTTAGAACAGCGCTCACGCACGCCATTGAATTAGTAGAGAAAAAGCAATGAGAAATGATGTCCACTTAGGGCACAAAGCGCGTAAACGTTTTGGTCAAAACTTCCTTAACGATCCATATATTATTGATGGAATCGTATCGAGTATTAACCCACTACCAGGCCAGAACTTAGTAGAAATCGGCCCTGGTCTTGGTGCGATTACTGAGCCTGTTGGCAAGCTTGTCGACAAGTTCACAGTAATTGAACTGGATAGAGATCTTGCTGAACGTCTGCGTAATCACCCTGATCTTTCTGAAAAGTTAACGATCTATGAGGGCGATGCAATGAAGTTCGATTTCGAACAACTTGTTAAGCCAAACAACAAGCTGCGTATCTTCGGTAACTTGCCATACAACATCTCTACACCATTGATGTTCCACCTTTTTGAGTTCCATAAAGACGTGCAAGACATGCACTTTATGCTTCAAAAAGAAGTCGTTAACCGATTAGCAGCGGGTCCTGGTACTAAAGCTTACGGTCGTCTAACGGTTATGGCTCAATATTACTGTAAAGTCACTCCTGTTTTAGAAGTGCCACCAACAGCATTTGTTCCACCACCGAAAGTAGACTCTGCAGTCGTTCGCCTTCAGCCTTATGAAGTACTGCCTTACCCGGCAAAAGATCTTAAGTGGTTAGATCGCGTATGTCGCGAAGGCTTTAACCAGCGTCGTAAAACAGTACGTAACTGCTACAAGAGCCTAATCGACAAGGAAGTGCTTGAAGAGCTAGGTGTAAACCCTGGCATGCGCCCTGAGAACCTGACGCTCGAACAGTTTGTCGATATGGCGAACTGGTTGCACGACAGTCACAACGCTGATAAATAATCGAAAAAGGCTCCTACACTTCGGTGAGGAGCCTATTTTTTATGTAATACTTAAAGCATACCAACAACAAAAGGTGCGAATATGGATATATCTACGCCTTGTATCAAATGCCAAGTTCATTCTAAATATATTGAAGAACAATCAGAGCCATCTAAGAGTCGCTACGTTTTCGCTTACATCATTACCATCAAAAATCTAAGTAAAACAACGGTACAACTTATGTCTCGCCGCTGGTTGATTACCGACTCTAACGGTAAACAACTCACCATAGAAGGTGATGGCGTGGTTGGACAGCAGCCTGTAATTGAAGCCAATGACGAATACACATATACCAGCGGTACGGTCATCGAAACCCCTGTGGGTGTTATGCAAGGTCACTATGTGATGACCGATCATAAAGGCATTGATTTCATAACAGAAGTCGACCCATTTAGACTGGCTATCCCCAATATCCTTAACTAGTACGCATCTCTACCACTTACAGGAAAATACTGTGTCGAATTATATTGTCGGAGACATTCAAGGATGCTTCGACGAGCTTCAGTTACTGCTTGAAACCATCAACTTTGATAAACAACAAGATACTTTATGGGTCGCCGGAGACTTAGTTGCTCGTGGCCCTAAATCCTTAGAGACGTTACGTTTTGTTCGTAACCTTGGCAGTTCAGCGAAGGTGGTATTGGGTAACCATGATTTACATCTACTTGCTGTATCCTTAGGCCTCTTTTCAGCCAAACCAAAAGACAAGACTCAACCAATTCTTGATGCTGAAGACCGTGACCAATTGCTGGAATGGTTAAGACAACAACCCTTGATGCAAGAACACCCTGAGTTTGTCATGACACATGCGGGCATCTCACCTCAATGGGACTTAGAACAAGCACGTACAGAGAATCGAGAGATAACGTCATTACTGAAATCGGACCGTTGGCAGTGGCTTATTGAGAACATGTACAGCAACACGCCAGATCTCTGGAACAACGAGTTGCAAGACATCGAACGTTATCGCTATGCGATCAATAGCCTGACAAGAATGCGCTTCTGTTTTGAAGATGGCCGACTCGACATGGCATGTAAGCTACCACCGAATGAAATTACCGATGAACCACTAGTGCCATGGTTTGACCTTCCGCAACGCATAAAGCTCGATAAAACCGTTGTTTTTGGACACTGGGCTGCGCTTGAAGGCTATAACGGAAAAGATGTAATTGGACTTGATACTGGGTGTGTGTGGGGGGGAGACTTGACGATACTTCGCTGGGAAGACAAACAGTTTTTCACTCAAAAAGCGCTATAGAAACACGAGATACGAGATACGAGATACG